>JBJKSL010000285.1:0-4495 GCA_046704145.1 Phycisphaerae bacterium | reverse complement strand
GACGCATGGCGTAGACCAGAATCACCGAGATCGCCCACAACGGAACGAAGTGGAAATGCCTCGGCTCCAGGGTGTCGTAACCCGGCCCAACCTGGCCGCAGCCCGAACAGATCGGCCGGGAACCCTTGCGAGGGCGAATGTCCGCTTCGATCCAGGCGTTCACGAACCGGACCTCTCCGTATATGAAGCCCTTGATTTTGTGAACGCGATTGAGCACAGTCTTTACTTGCATCGTCCCTGGTCTCCGATAGCTGGTCTCTTGGTCGAAACCAATCTATCGGAACTTCGGACGATGCTTTATTGTGTACACCTCCCGGCCATCGACGGCCGTGCCGCTCTATACCAGCCTCCCCTCAAAACCGGAGGGGAATGAAGCTCAAGGACGGGGTCTGGGGAAAACTGCGAAGCTGGTTTCCCCAGATTCAACCCACAGATTCCGCGGAAGAACCAAAAGAAAGAACCCGTTGCCAACGGCTGACAACGGGTTCGAACAATCGGGGCGACTGGAGGTGGTTAGAACTTATCGTTGTCAGCGTTCAAACCATGGAACGGCCGAATGGCATTGTTAGCGAAGCATATCCTCGGAATGAGGCGCGTCCCCTGAGGGTTGCAGGCGACGGTAGGGCCTGCGGTATCAATACGTTACAACTCTCGTGCTAGTGAGGGTGTCGAGATATGCCTCGTTGACAGATGGTTCGTAAGATGACTTTCGTGGCCTTCTCCATCGCGAGTTGCAGCAAATCCTTCAGATCGGTGACGAGTCCTGACGGCAGTTAGCCGTTCACGACGCGGCCACCATTGGGATGCAGCACTTGGCCGGTCATATACGACGAATCGTTGCTGGCCAGAAACACGTAGCACGGGGCGACCTCATCGGGCTGACCTGGCCGGCCGAGGGGCGTGTTCTTGCCGAACTGTTCAACCTCGTCCGCTGGAAAAGTGGCCGGGATCAGCGGTGTCCAGATAGGCCGGGGGGCCACGGCATTGACGCGAATGCCGCGCTCGGCCAAGGATTTCGACAGCGAGCGAGTGAAGGCCGCGATAGCCCCTTTGGTGCTCGAATAATCGAGCAGCCTGGCGTTGCCCTCGTACGCGGTCACTGACGTGGTGTTGACGATCGATGCTCCTCGCTGCATGTGAGGCAGGGCCGCGCGCGTCAGATAGAACATGGCAAATACGTTGGTCTTGAAAGTGCGGAGGAGTTGCTCATCGCTGATGTCCTCGAGCTTCTCCTGCACGTGCTGCTCGGCTGAATTGTTGACGAGGATGTCCAGGCCGCCTAGCTCTTCGATGGTGCGTTCAATAATCTCGTTGCAGGCCGCACTGTCTCCGACGTCGCCAGCGACTGCCAAGCACTGGCGGCCCTCCTGTTCGACAAGCCGCTTGGTTTCGTCTGCGTCTTTGTGCTCGTTCAAGTATACGATGGCGACGTCCGCGCCCTCCTTGGCGAACATGGCCGCGACCGACCGGCCGATGCCGCTATCGCCACCGGTCACCAGCGCCCGCTTGCCCAGCAGCTTGCCTGCCGGACGGTATTCGCTCGCCTCGCCCTGGGGTCGTGGCTGCATTTGATGCTGACGACCAGGTTGCTGAGGTTGGTGTTGCGGCGGCAGTTTGGTTTGTTCCTTTGTTGTTGCTCGACTCATGACTACACCTCTTAAAAAACGTGGTGGATTGAAGGACGGGCAAGCGGTCCCGCCCATCGGGAGGTTCACGCTACTGCCGTAATCCGGGCGCCCACTTGTTGGTAGAGAGCCGGCCGGTGCCGAGCCCAGTGCTCGGTCATCAACTCGTCAGCCGGCCGATCGTAGTAATCCCACGCAATGTGTCGTGCATTAAGTCCGACGAAGTGTGCGCCGCAGTGCCCCAGGTCTGGTCTGTGCGGATAGAACGGCGAGCACACGGTCACGTCGTCGATACTCACACAAAGTGGCGGGCCCGGCAGGGAGACTGCAGCTGTCTGCAGCCCTTGCTCGTCGAGTTCCGAGGTGAGCAGCAGTGGCGAAACCTGCATGGCCTGGCGCTTGGCGAGAATGCTCCGCAGTGCTTGCTCAAAGTCGAAATCGGGCGGCAGGCCGCGAATGCCCGAGTTGCGCGGCTCGGGTCCGCATAAGTCGGCGAACACGCCTGCACAGGTGCGCACGTCCTCGGCGAGCAGGCAGCGGTCGGGGAAGTCGCCCGAGAGCCAGCGTTGCATGGCTTCGGGCAGTCGCCAGAGAATGCAGTCGTTATCAAGGGCAATCTCGTAGCGGTCGGTGAACATCTGCAGCGGTGCGAACTTCCAGGCCACGCCTTCGGCCATGCCGGCGTCCAGGTGGGGACGGATCCATGCGGGAACTTCGGTCGCTTCGATCCAGCGGATCTGTTCGGGCACGGGGCCGGTGAGTTCACGGGCTTTGACCGTGCTGAGGCCGTTCACGCATACTGCGTAGGCAGCATCACGGCCGAACAGCCTGCATGCACCGTGGATGGACAGGCGCAGGGCTTCAAAGCCGCGCGGGTTGACGTTGCCGATGGTCCAACGTACGCCGACCGGTGTACGGAGAATCGCGGACATGTTCGTTACCTCATGTAAAAGGGCTTGACTGTCGCCGCCAGGTTGGTCCGTCGCGGGCGCCCCAGGCGTACTTGTAGGCTTCGCCGCCGCGAAGGAAATCGAAGTGCGTCAGGTGCTCCGAGACAGCCTGCTCGATAGCGTCTGCTATGACGAGCGTGCCGGGGCTTAGCCGTTCATACTCCGGATCGAATCCGCCGAGATAATAGAAGAAGCGGCGGTTAGTGCGCGCAGGCGGATCCGCCAACCCATACAAGACCGCGATGGATTTGCGATCGAGCCGCAAGCAGAACAAGCGCAAATCGCCGGAACCCAGGAGGTCCGGCAGGCACTCGCGATGCATTGCCTGCACATCTGGGTCGGCGAGCACGCCGGGCGAATCACGCCTCGACCAACGAGCAGCGTGGAGTCGCACAAGCGTATCGAACCCCTCTTCGAGGTTGCGTGTGTCTGCCCGCGAAACCTCGATGCTACCCGCCCGGGCGGCCCGTCGGCGGTAGTAGCGCAGGTTCTGCAACATCGATCTGGGAACGTAGTGATTCAGATCGTCTACGTGCGCCGGCAAATCCAGGACTGGACAGCTCACACCATTTGTGATCTGCGATCGCCAGCCGTTCGGAGTCGGACTCTCCAGGAGTGGCGAGTGCTCTCGAAGCTGCTGAAAGTCGCAGGCATCCCAACGATCTCGAGTGAGGTCGAGGTATTCAAAGATTGCGTGAGCTGCGACACTCTCCCAGCCGGGTGCGAACAAGCCGTCGAGATAATCGCTGGTGCCGGTGCCCAGCACCGTCAAGCGTCGCTCACGCCCTTGCGATGACGACCACAGATACAGCGGGACGATGCCCACAAGAGCTTCATCACTGCCAGCGTCTGCGCGGGCGGTGAGCGTCCAGACTTGGCCGCGAGCGATATGACGGGCCCAGGCTATGAGCCATTCCGGCGACTGGAACGGCGTGGCGAAGAGAGATCGTTCGTAGAGCGCCTTCCATTCGGGACGCAGCTTTTCCAGTCCGGCCAGCGTGGTGGTCGCGGCGACGGTCAGAGCACTGCTGCGTGCTTCGTGACCAGTTGTTCGTACAGCCTCAGGTAGCGTGCGTTCGTGTGGCATTGTGAGAAACGCTCCCTCGCGATCGTGCGACATTGGTGCGAATCGATAGAACCAGCCGCGGTGATCGCCTCGGCCATTTCATACGCGTCGCTGATAAGGAACCCGGTTACGCCGTGCTCGACGATGTCGGGCAGAGCGCCCGAACGCATGGCGATCACCGGCGTTCCACAGGCGAGAGCTTCCATTGCTACCAGCGAACTCGTCTGAGGGACCAGGCTGGGCACGAGCAGGCAGCGAGCAGCGTTCAGCAGCCGCCGCTTGCGGCGAAAGTCTAGCGGGCCAAGGTAACCGCAGTCCGGTGAGAGGCGAGGTGCAATCTGTTCACAAAAGTACTGCTCGTGTGCGGCATGGCGAAAGACCTGCCCCGCCAAGAGCAGCGGGACATTGACGCGTGCCGCTGCGTCTATCGCGGTGTGAAAGTTCTTCTCGGGGCAGATCCGGCCGAGACACAATGCAAAGCGACGTTTGCTGCAGTGCATTGACAAAGCGTCTACGTCCACGCCGTTCTCGATGACAGCAGTGATGCTGGCCGCAGGTGGACAGGCGGCGCGTTGTGCGGCTGACACGCATTGCAGATACGTATCGGGGCGTCGCAAAGCCCATGTTTCGCCTGGATACCAGCTTGGCGGCAGATGCAACGTAATCAATACCGGCACGCCTGCAGGCGGAAGGTATTCGAGACAATCAAGCCCGTGCAGGTGGACCAGGTCAACACTGTATTCTTCAAGCGCGTGCTCTACAGCGAGGCAATGTTCACTGTGGATCTGACGACAAAGCGGCTGTGTGATCGGGCCATCAACTTGTCTCGTCGCGTTCAGCGTGCCGGCGGTGGT
>JBJKSL010000284.1:0-6703 GCA_046704145.1 Phycisphaerae bacterium | reverse complement strand
AAACGAGCGGCTGTGAGTATTGGTCCCGCGGGTTATCTCGCCGCTCTCGTTAACCGTGGATCTGGTTACGATCGGAGGTCCTTGGCGGTAGGCGATTTCCTTGTTTTCGCCGGTGTCTTTTATGCCGTCGGCGGTTGCAGGTTTTGGAGTGGTCCCGGCATTGCCGGCCTGAGGTTCAGGCGAGGCGGTCGCCGGTGATGCCTTAGTATCGGTCGTTTTTTGCGCTGACGGAGCCGGCAACTGCAGGATATCGGGATGAGGGATGTACTGGCTGGTCTGGTTGGAGGTCGCGCGGTCGGTAGAGGGGGCCGCGGTCTGATCGCGCAGGTCCGCGGCGATTGCGGCACCAACCGGGCAGCAGGCCAGTATGAGCATCAAAGCTGAGATACGTCGAGCGGACATTATGACCTTCCTGGTCCCAGGTGCATCCTGCACATGCGCTCTCGATAAGCGAATTGTTGATAGTACCCGGCCGGGCACTACTCTGCCATTGCAGCCTGTTCCTCCTCGCCCTCCTGACGAACGATGTCGTTGATTCGCACGCAGAAGTTGTCGTTGAGTACAAGCACCTCGCCGTGAGCGACGAGGCGATCGTTCACGTAGACGTCCACGGGGTCGCCGGCCAGCTTGTCCAGCTCGACGACGGAGCCTTCCGCGAGCCGAAGCACGTCGTCAACGAGCATGCGGCTGCGGCCAAGTTCTATCTTGACGTTGAGTTCGACATCCTTAAGCAGTTCAATGCCTTCGCTGAGCGGGCCGTTGGATGAGCCGCCGCCCAGTTCGGGAATCTGGAAGTGAGCGGCGCCCACCGGCAGCGGAGCGGCTTGGGCAGGAGGCGGCGCTGATGCCGCTGCTGCTTTCTCCTCTTCGATGGCTTGGGCCATGGCCGCCGCTACCTCATCAAATGGCCGTCCGGTCGCATCCACGCGGTTGTCCACCGGGGCAGGTGCAGATTCCGCTGCGGCCGCAGGTTCCGGCGCAGCCGCCTCTGGGGCCGGCTGCTCGGCCTCGGCGTTCACCACCTCGGATTCGAGGCCCGCCTCGGCTAGTGCCGCGTTAATGTCGTCCTGACTAAGCAGCCCTTCATCTTCTTCCGGCATAGCGCGTCATCCTTGACTGGCATCCGCCCTGGCGTCTTCCATGGCCGGCGGTTTGTCTACTGTCTGACCGTGTCCGTTAACTAGTCGGTCTGGCAGACGAAGTCGGTCAGCAGAACTTTCTGGATGGGCAATTCAGGCCCCAACACTTTCGCGAGCCCATCCTTCAACTGTGTTCGCAGGGTGGTCAGATCGGGCTCGCTGAAGCGTTCAGGTTCCATGGCCCGCAGAATACGGGTGAACCGATCGCGAATTTCCGCATCCCTGCTCTTGACGGCCTGTTCGAGCTTGCCCCGATCGGACTCAGCGACGGTGGCAAACACGGTGTAGTCGAGCATATAGGCCTGTTGGCTGCGGCGATTCTGCGACCGGAACTGTCCGATCTTGACCTCCGCCATATCCGAGGCCGCCTCGCCCTCATTCGTGTCGAGACCGCCTACGCCGTGCCCTGCAGTAGCGGGTGCTTTCTCGCCGCCGTGTCCTGCGCCGGACTCAGCGGGAGCACTCGCGGTGGCTTCGCTGGCTTGTGCCGCGGTCGGCGAAGCAGACTTCGAGAAGCTCTTGACGATCGCGAATACGCCAATCGCTTCGCCCAGCAGCACGCTGGCGAAGACGCCCGCCATAATCACACGTTTTCGACCGCGGCTTCCGCCCTGCGATTCCTCCTGACCGGAGGCCTTCGCTTGCTTGGCCATTCTCTATCCTGCCCTTTCCCGGCGATTTATGACGCATGCGCCGCCTCGGGTGAGGCGTGCACGATGATCTCAATGCAACGGCCGACGTCCGGCATGCTGTCGGAAGCAAGTTCTGCCGACGGCCGGCTGGACGGCGTATTGGTTTCGGCGGCTGATTGTGCGGCCGAATCCGAAGCTGTCACGAAAATCCGATCGCGCGACACACCGCGTTCGACGAGCACGTCGACCACGGCGCGAGCCCGCGCGTAGGACAGATCCAAGTTGTCGCGAAACGGCGCACCGAGCGGCAGTCGGCCGTCGCCCGCGTGGCCGCGAATTTCTACGGGGCCGGTACTCTCGGCGAGGTAGCCGGCGATCCTCTGCAGGGCTTTGACCGCGGTCGGCTGCAAAGCTGCGCTGTGCCGAGTGAACGATTGCGTTCCCGCGATCTGCAGGGTAAGGGCATCGCCGCTCAAGAGCACATCGCACGCAGCCAGAGCCTCATCGTCCGGTCCGATCAACTGCACCTTTGTCCGCTGAGCGAAGCCAGCCTGCTTGAGTCGGTCCAGCAGCGTCGGAGCTGAACGGAGCGACGGGCCGCGGTTCGGCAGCGGCATGACGCCCAGGCCAAAGGCTTTTCGCACGCCGTTACTCATGCGGACGAAACGCTCGCCACCGTCCAGGTCGCTCATGGCCGCGATCATGACGAACACGGCGAGCAGCAGAGTCGCCAAATCGCCGTAGGACACCGCCCACGACGAATCAGTTTCGGTCTGCTGGTTGAGCCGTTTCGCCCAAAACACACGTCACCTCTATGCAGCGTCCACAAAACGCTTCTGCTGCTTGATCATCTTCTCCAGCTTCTGGGCCAGCTTCTTGGCCCCGGCTTCGTCGAGCATCGGCCGAGCTTGTGGCTGGACCGATACGGTTGCCCGCCTGTCGGCAGCGCTGAGCTCTGTGCCCTCGTGCTGGGACTCGTCCGGCCGCGGCACGGTGAACCACTGGAAGTTGTGGCCTTCGCCGCCCGCCGGCAAGTGAGCTCTCAGCTTGCCCGCCAGCACTCGCGGGTTGTCGCCGGAGTGGATGCCGAGCACGCCCTTGAGGGCGATAGTCTTGGCCAGCAGTTCCTGGCTGCTGCGATAGGCCAGCCTTCGCGACAGCGGCAAGCAGATCAGGTTGGCCAGCCCCAGGCCATACAACGTGGTCAGCAGGGCCACGGCCATGCCCGGTCCGATGCGGCTCGGGTCGTCCATTTTCCCGAGCATCGACACCAGGCCGATGAGCGTGCCCATCATGCCGAACGCCGGCGAGAAGCGGGCCATCGATTCCAGGACAGCCTTGCCCTCGTTGTGGCGCAGGTCGATGCTCTCCAACTCGGCGTGCATGACAGCCTCGATGACTTCACGGTCCATGCCGTCGATGGCCATCTGCATACCGCGGCGGGTGAAACCGTCCGGCAGACCCGCCAGTGACTTATCCAACGCCAGCAGCCCGTCGCGACGGGCGATCTCCGCCATGGCGACGAGCGTGATAATTGTGTCTTCGGGCGAAACCGACCGGGCGATGAACGCATTCCGCAGAATGCCCATCAGCCGCCGCAGACTAACTGCCGGCGAGCTGATCAACCCAGCGATGATGGCGCCGCCGACCACGAAGGCCAGCGACGGTCCCTGCCAGAACGCCCCCGCCGCAGTACCTGCGCCCGCAAAAACCACCCAGCCCAGCAGGGCCAGGAGCAGGGCGAGCCCCAGGATCGTTGCACGATCGACCACGCCGCCTCCCGCGGCTTTCGCCGCCTTACGGCATTCGCCGTTTGTTGTAGCGTTGAACCGGTCGCATTCCTGAGGTTGCCGACCAATTCCAACGCTACGCGAGAACTCAAACCGCCAATGCGCATTCGGCCTGATCGATGGCGAGAACTCCCCAAGCGGTGGAGCAGTCCTCATTCGTGTCATCGACCATGCAGACGCGTATGTTCACTATCGCCTCAGGGGCGAAAGACCCGCACCATTCGCGCATACTCGACCGCCCTGGCGACCACCTCTTTCATTTTTTCTCGGACGATGAGGGTTTCGCCGTTGATCAGCGTGATAGTGGTGTCCGGCCGCTCCTCAATCGTCTTGATGAGGTCGGCGTTCACTATGAAGGGCGAGTCGTTTAGCCGTGTCAGCCTGATCACGGTTAGGGTTCCAGGGGCGCAGCCATTACCGGCCCCGCCGACCGGGGCGAAGGAGTCGGTACGGACCGGCTCCGACAGCCGAGGGACCATCCCCAGGCCGCCCGTCAGCGGCGCAGCGCCACATGGTTAGTTATCGGGCTATTAGCAGTAATTCATTGAGGAGATCGTTGGAAGTCGAGGGTGTGGTCCACGTTGCTCAGTTCTAAGGCGCCGGGCACCACTCGACCGGCCCCTGACTGCTGTGGAGAAGTGATGACGGCCGCTCCGGAATTGGGCCCGACCACGTAGAGATTGTTGACCCCGCCTATCAGGCCCTCGGGGTTGGTGAAGGTGGCCAGAGCAATCTGGCCGAACGGACGGGTGAGCCCGTTGCTGAAGGTGCCTGTGATCACGCCGTCATCGCCCACGGCGAAAGTATCGAGCACGCCCACCGAAAACCCGTCCTGGCTGATCATGACCAGGTCCGACTGCTGGCCGGCCAGGATGGTCACCTTATCGAAATTTAGGTCTATCTGCAGCGGACTGACCGCGCCAGTATTGTCGCGCTGGACTTGAATGGTGTTGCCGGTAACGCTGACGATCTGGCCGTCACTGTTGAAAGCCAGGGTACCGGTCTGGCCCAGGACTGGGCTGGCTCCAGTACTGTCGCGGCTCTCAGTATAGTAGCGCCACATATTGCCGCCGTTAGACTTGCTGTCGAGGACCATGGTGACCTCGACCTGCACCGGCGTGCCGAGCGAGTCGTAGGCCATAAAGCTGGTGTAGACGCTTTCGCCGTCGGCGGCCTGAGTCTGTGCGAAGCTAAATGGGGTATTGAAGTTAACGTCGTTGCTGCGGATGCCGGCCAGGCTGATGCCGACCGCGTTGGCCTCGCCAGGATTGCCTTCGACCACGATGCTGCCCGCCGCTGCACCATCGCTGCCGTCGCTGATGCGCACGCCCGGGGTGCCTGCAACCGCCGGATCAGTATTGATACCGATGTTGTTCTGCAGGAAGCTGGCAAAGTCGCCCAATATGCTGGTATCAGCGACCGTGAAGTTGTTCTCCGGCAGTTGGCGACCGCCTTTGGTTACATCGGAAAGCGTGATTATGTCGTCGGTTGCAAACAGAGGCACGCCCGGGGTGGCCGGATCGATGAGGTCGGTCAACAGCGTGTTGGCCGTAGCAGGGTTGCCGTTGCGGTCCTGGAAGACCTGCGACAGCAGGAGGGTACCTTGTGTGGCGATGCTGCCATCTGCGTTGAGATTGCCGGCCATGCTGACCTCAGAGGTCGCACGGGCCGAACTCATCGTGCTGAGCGGAATGGTCAGGTTGGTCAGGGTACCGGTGACAATATTGAAATTGTCGTCGGCGGAGTAGCCCTGGACCGGGTAGCCGTCGGAGGTTACCAGCGTGTTGTTTTCGTCCAGCTTGAAGGCGCCGTCGCGGGTGTAGGCCTGACCGCCGAACAACGTTTTAACGATGAAGAAGCCGTTGCCATCGACAGCCATGTCCGTCGGTACGCCCGTCTTCTCAACAGGGCCGGGGTTGGAGTAGCACCCCAAAAGAGCCAGCGGCAAGGCGAGCCAGATGATCGTTATGCGATCGACCACAGCGCCTCCTAGCAGATATCCAGTGGCACAGCCGATGTCGAGAACGGCCGACAGCCGGCCCCGCCGACCGGGGCGAAGGAGTCGGTACAGACCGGCTCCTACAGCCGAGGAACCATCCCCAGGCCGCCCGTCAGCGGCGCAGCGCTACATGCTTATGCCAAGCGCACTTAGAACTTGTGCCCGCGCCGCGGCGAGCCAAGCATTGTCCGCACAAGACTTATGCGTCATTCGCCGCGCACAACAATACGTAAATGCGTATTAGTTATCGGGCTATTAGCAGTAATTCATTGAGGAGATCGTTGGAAGTCGAGATGACTCGACCGGCGGCGGAAAAGCCCGTGGAGGCGGTGATAAGTCCGATAAATTCGCGAGTCAGGTCCACGTTACTCAATTCCAGAGAGCTGGCGACCACTCGACCGGCCCCCAACTGGTCAGGGGAGGTGATAACGGCGGCCCCGGAATTGGGTCCCACGAGGTATAGATTGTTGACCGAGCCGATCAGGCCCTCGGGGTTGGTGAAGGTGGCCAGAGCCACTTGGCCGAGCGGCCGGGTGAGCCCGTTGCTGAAGGTGCCGGTGATCACTCCGTCGCTGCCGACGGCAAAAGTGTCGAGCGAGCCGGTCGAAAACCCGTCCTGGGTGGTCATGACCAGGCCGGATTGCTCGCTGGTCAGGCTGGTGACGTCGTCGAAGTTGAGGTCCATCTGCAGCGGACTGACCGCGCCAGTGTTGTCGCGGGGCACCTGGATGGTGTTGCCGGTGACATCGACGAGGCGGCCATCGCTGTCGAAGGCCAGGGTGCCGGTGGTGCCCAGAACGGGGCTGGTGCCGGTGCTGTCGCGGCTTTCAGCATAGTAGCGCCACGTATTGCCGCCGTTGGACTTGCCGTCGAGGACCATGGTGACATCAACGTGGACGGGAGTTCCCAGGGAATCATAGGCGACAAAGCTGGTATAAACGCTCTCGCCGTTGGCGGCCTGAGTCTGCGTGAAGCTAAATGGAGTATTGAAGTTAGCGTCGCTACTGCGGATGCCTGCGAGGCTGATGTCGATGCTATTGGCCTCGCCGGGGTTGCCCTCGACGATGATGGTACCTGCAGGCACGCCGTTGCTGCCGTCGCTGATTCGCACGCCCGGGGTGCCGGCCACCGCCGGATCAGTAT
>JBJKSL010000283.1:0-6243 GCA_046704145.1 Phycisphaerae bacterium | reverse complement strand
GGCCTACACTGTGGCTTCCGTGGCGGGGACGGTTCTGGCTGTCTGTTCCTGCAGCGTTCTGCCGATGTTTGCCGGCATCTACAAACTGGGTGCTGGGCTCGGACCGGCGAGCGCGTTTCTCTACTCCGGGCCGGCTATCAATATCCTCGCCATCCTGCTGACTGCTCGAGTGCTGGGCTTTGACATCGGACTGATGCGAGCCATCGGAGCCGTGTTGTTTGCGTTCGTCGTCGGTCTCGGCATGGCAACGATATTTCGCAAGGAAGAAAAGCTGAAGGCACAAGCGGCCATGTTTATGCCCGATCCGCCAGCCCCCAGGCAGACGCTTTGGCAGAAGAGTCTATTCCTCGGTTGCATGGTGGCGTTCCTGGTTTTCAGTGACTGGTTCAATCCTGGTAATGCCATCATCCACAAAACAGACGGCACTTCGCTTCGCGGCGTCGTCCTCCAGGAGATGCAGGACGAGGTCATGATCCAGGTGCAGGAGTCGAGGTCGGGTGTACGGGCCGGCGATCGGCTGACGCTGCCCAAGACGCAGATCGCCAGCATCGAAGAGAGCAGCAGTTGGGTGATGGATGTCCATCGCATCCGCTGGTATCTGGCCGGTGTGTGTGGACTGGCTGTCGCGTTGATGGCCTGGCGCTGGTTCAGCCCGTCAGAAATCCACGAGTGGATGCACAACACCTGGTACTTCGCCAAGATTCTGATCCCGTTGTTGTTCGGCGGCGTGTTTGTCGTGGGTTTCATCAGCGCGCTGTTGCCAAGCGAGCAGATCGCGCGACTGGTGGGGGATAACAGCCTCTCTGCCAACTTCTTCGCGTCGGTGGTAGGGGCTCTGTTCTACTTCGCCACGCTGACCGAGGTGCCCATCACCCAAGCACTGATGGAGCATGGCATGGCCAAGGGGCCGGTCATCGCGCTGCTGTTGGCTGGACCGGCATTGTCGCTGCCCAACATGATCGTGCTTTGGAAGCTCATGGGCGGCAAGAAGACGCTTGCATTCAGTCTGTTGATCGTGATCGTCGCGACTATCGCAGGCGTCACGTTTGGGGCGTTCGCGTAACCGTGAATAGGAGAACAAACATGCAAACAGGATGTTGTTGTGGCGGCGGCGGCGAGGCATTGATCTTCACCTGTGCAGGAGCTGCACATTCCGGGCAGGTGGCGAACCGGGCCGGCGTTCTGGCCATGCAGCAGGGAGCGGGCCATCTCTTCTGCGCCGCAGCGGTGGCTGCGGATGTTCCTGACAAGATGGATCGCGCCCGCAAGGCTGCCAAGCGCATTGTGATCGATGGATGTGCCGATAATTGTGCCCGGAAGATCATTGAGAAGGCGGGGCTGTCGGTGGACGCTCATGTGGTACTGACCGACATTGGCATCGAGAAGAAACCTGCCCAGCCGGACATGATCGGGGATGCGAAGAAGGCTGTGGATAAGGTCAAGGCGGCGGTGGCGGCTTTTTGAACGGGAGTCTTGCGATGAAGATTGAAATCCTGGGCACCGGTTGCCCGAAGTGTGCGACCCTGGCTGCCAATGCGGAAGCGGCCGCCAAGGGCATGGGCGTTCCCTACGAAATGGAAAAGGTCACGCAGATAAACGACATCATGAAACGCGGCGTGATGATTACCCCGGCCCTGGCCATCAACGGTGAAGTCAAGTCGGCCGGCAAGGTGCTTTCCGAAGCGGAGATAACTACCCTGTTGGCTGATGCCATGTCGTGATCGGCATCGCCGAGGCCAGAAAGGGAATGGTGACATATGCAGTCATGCCCGGAGTGCAGCAACGAGTCGGTTGCGGCCGTGTGGATCGCACTGATTATCATTGTCGGCGCCTTGGTGGTGTGGCGGAACCGGTCGGGTAAAGCCTGGGGGTACGGACTTGCTCTCCTCGCCGTTTGCATGACCGTGGTCGGAGGAGGGATGATAGCTTGTCGTTCCTTCGGTCCTGCCGACTCGGAAGAGTGAGTGTGTCCGTGCATGGCGGCTGCTCGTCAAGAGTCAACTCCTTCGGCTGCAGTAGGCGAGCAGCGTGCGGTTCCACAAACGAAGCGTACGCCTGCGGTTCGCGAGCCCGTCGCTCGGGGCAAGGCCGACGGTGCGACAACACTGGGGCCTGCAAAGGATAGGACTCACCGTCAGACTGATTCAGGACGCTCGGTTGTCTTGCCGAGGGTTACGATTTATTACTTTCATCGCCAGATACGCTGCCATTCCTGCCTGCAGATTGAGGAATGGGCCAAGCAAGCCGTCGAGAGCAAGTTCTCCAATCTGCTGTCGGCCGGCACGATCAAATGGCGAACGGTAAACGTGGAAGAGAAGGGGAACGAGCATTTCGTCAAGGAGTTCAAGCTGGATGGCCCCTCGTTGGTGATGGTATCCATGAACGATGGCAAGGGAGAGTCGTGGAAGAACCTCGAGAAGGTCTGGGACCTCCTGGGGTACGAGCAGCAGTTCACGACATACGTGCAGGACGAGCTCTCGCACACGCTCGAGAGTACATCGTCGACATCCAAGCCATGATACGCATCCGCGTCCTTTTGCGCGCGGCGACGTGCCCATACGTCTATTACGCACGGTGTTTGGGACGTCGCGGTGGGCACGAGTTTCAAATGTAATCGGTATGAGAACTCCGGGAGCTGCGACATGAACACTGGTGGCAAGATCAGTATCGTTTTTGGTTTGCTGGTTGCGATCGGGATTACTTTCGTCATCAAGCAGAAGGCGAAGGTGGCAGCAGTTCCGGCCGTGACGAAGGCAAGTGCGGAATCCCGGTCCGCCAGCAGTCAACCGGCAGACAGTGAATCGGCCAGCAGCCAGCCGGCCATCACTGCGACGCGTACAGGCTCTTTGCCTCGGATCGTTGACCTTGGGGCGAACAAGTGCATCCCCTGCAAGAAGATGGCCCCCATACTGGAAGAACTCAAAGCTGAGTACGCCGGCCGCATGAACGTGGAATTCATCGATGTGTGGCAGAACCCGGATGCCGGCAACGAGTACGGCATCCGCCTGATCCCCACGCAGATCTTCTTTGATGCCGCGGGCAAGGAACGCTTCCGGCACCAGGGTTTTTTCGCGAAAGAAGATATTCTCGCCAAGTGCAGGGAACTGGGGTTCGACCTGGAGGAGCACAAGTAGTGGATGCCCTGTTCACTGCCCTGACGCATGCGGTTGAAGGCACGCCCGCAATCGCGCTCATCGCGGCGGCGGCTTGGGGTGTCCTCAGCATCATGCTCAGTCCCTGCCATCTTTCCAGCATTCCGCTGATTGTGGGTTTCATCGGCGGGCAGGGACAGCTTACGACGAGGCGGGCGTTTGGTCTGTCCTCAGCTTTTGCAGTCGGCATTCTGGCCACCATCGGCGTGCTTGGGGTGGTTACCGGCATGGCGGGGCGTCTGTTGGGCGACGTCGGACCGTACGGCAATTACTTCGTCAGCATCATCTTCTTCCTCGTTGGACTGCATCTGTTGGGCGTGATCCCCGCTCCCTGGTCGGGGCCAGGGCGAGTGGGCATGGAGCGAAAGGGCTTGATCCCCGCGTTTGTGCTCGGCTTGATCTTCGGCATCGCGCTTGGCCCGTGCACGTTCGCATACATGGCCCCCATGCTGGCGGTTACGTTCAGACTGGGGTCGGCCCACCTTGCCTACGCGGCCGCGCTGCTGCTGGCCTTCGGTGTCGGCCACTGTGGCGTGATCGTCGTGGCCGGAACATCGACCGAATTGGTGCAGCGGTACCTCAACTGGAACGAACGCTCAAAAGGCACAACCGTCCTGAAATCCATCTGTGGCGTGCTCGTGTTGGCCGGTGGCGTCTATCTTGTCTATGTTGCCCGGTGACGGAAGCAGCACTTGCGGGACCTTTCGTATGAAGAGCTTCAGAAAGATGTTTACGCGAATCGCCTGGAACGGGGCCAGATTAATGCTACTGCTGGCGATCGTCGGGGCAGGGGTCTATTGGTGGCGTTTCGCGCCCGTCGGGATCGTCACGACGACAGCCGCTCGCGGAGACATCGTAGCCGAGGTCATGGGCACGGGGACGCTGGAAGCCCACGTAAAGTCGACGATCAGCCCCAAGATTTCGGGCTTGATCACAGATGTTCTCGTGGACCAGGGCGACCTGGTGAAGGCTGGCCAAGTGCTAGTGAGACTCGACGATCGCGACTTCAAGCGGCAAGTCGATGTGTCTGAGGCCAGCCTTGGTGCCGCCCAAGCGGCCATCAAGCGGCAGGAGGCTGATCGTGCCCGTGCGACCGCCGTTCTGGAGGAGGCAAAACAGTATCTGGATCGGCTCAATACGACAACGGCAGGTGCCGTTTCTCAGACTGACCGTGACAAGGGCATCGAGGCCCTGCGAGTGGCCGAAGCGGGGCTCGCCAGCGCGGATGCCGCTGTTGCGGAGGGCCGCAAGCAACTCGCCGCTGCCGAGCAGACTCTGGAGTTAGAGCGGGTCAAGCTATCGGACACCGTTGTCACCGCCCCATACGATGGGCTCATCGTTCAGCGAAGCCGTGACGCGGGCGCGATAGCGGTCCCCGGCACATCAATTCTGTCACTCATTTCACTGCGAGAATCATGGGTCAGTGCCTGGGTGGACGAAACGGAGATGGCGAGGCTGCACCCCGGCCAACCTGCCCGCGTCGTGTTTCGATCGGAGCCGACGCACTCGTACAAAGGCGAGGTGGCACGGCTTGGCCGAGAAACGGATCGAGAAACGAGAGAGTTCCTGGTGGATGTGCTCGTCCGCGAGTTTCCGAAGAACTGGGCGGTGGGCCAGCGGGCCGAGGTCTACATCGAAACCGCTCGCAAGGAAGACACCGTGGTGCTTCCTTCCGGAAAGCTTACGTGGCGAGAGGGCAGTCCGGGCGCGTTCGTGGAACGAGAAGGACGCGCTCTGTGGCGTCCAGTCAAACTCGGTCTGCGGGGGCGAGAAACTGTCGAGATTCTGGAGGGCGTTCGAGCGGGAGAATCCGTCATTGTGCCGGCTGATGCGAAGGTACCACTACGCGACGGCCAGCGGGTGGAGAGCCGATGAACCTTGCTTCGCGAGATATTCGACACCACTTCGGACGGTTTGCGCTGACCACCGTCGGCGTGTCCATGCTGCTGATGATCGTGATGGGCATGGGCGGGATCTACCGTGGCCTGGTTTTCGAGGCCACGCTGCTCATCGATCGTCTTGGGGCGAATCTCTGGGTTGTGCAGGAGGGAACCCGTGGTCCCTTCGCGGAGATATCGCGCATTCCGATGAATATGGTGGATCGTGTGGCCGCCGTGCCGGGGATTGCCGAGGCTCACGAGTTCGTCTACACGACCATCCAGCGTCAAAAGGATGGCCGGCCGTTGCGGATGGCGGTATTGGGGCTCGATTGGCCGAGCGACAAGGGCGAATGGTTGCCGCTGGCGGACGGCCGATCGTTGGCCCAGGCTCACTATGAGATGGTCGCCGATCGTTCGCTCGGGTTGAGACTGGGCGAGCACCTTAAACTCGGGAAGGATACTTACACGGTGGTCGGACTGACCGCTGGGATGACGGATCCCAGCGGGAATGGTTTCGCCTTTTTCAGCGTACAAGATGCACAGGCGGTCCAGTTCGATCTGCCGGGCGAGGCGATTCGACTGGAGCGAGCGACACGCCGCGAACGAACGGCGGCCAACGACATCGGCGCCACGGATCCAGCTTTGCTCGATCGGGCGGCGCAGCCTTCCGCGAAGATTCCGGTTCTGCCGCGCAACTACATGAGCGCGGTGGTGGCCTGGATCAAACCCGGGGTTCGCATGGAGGACACGAAGGCCATCATCGACCGGTGGCCGGACGTTTCGACGTTCACACGGGAGCAAGAGGAGAACCTGCTTCTGCAGGGTGTGGTCGAGAAAGCCAAGCGGCAACTCGCCATGTTTCGAATGCTCTTGACCATAATCTCCGCCGTCATCATGGCGTTGATTCTCTACACTATGACGCTGGACAAGCTCCATGATATCGCCGTGCTCAAGTTGATCGGGGCGTCCAACTGGGTGATCCTGGGGCTTATCCTGCAGCAGGCGCTGACGCTCGGCGCGCTTGGATACGGTCTGGCGTATCTGCTGGGGCAACGCCTTTTTCCTATGTTTCCTCGGCGCGTCGTGTTGACGAGCCGGGATCTGTGGCAACTGGCTTTCGTGGTGCTCGGCATCTCGATCGCGGCCAGCCTGATCGGCGTGTGGAAGGCGCTTCGTGTGTCTCCTAACCAGGCTCTCGTGGGGTAGACAGA
>JBJKSL010000282.1:0-3385 GCA_046704145.1 Phycisphaerae bacterium | reverse complement strand
GGCTACAATTACGGCAACACGGCCGAGATGTTCCAGGTGCACTTCCGCGTGCAGCCTGCCAAGCAAAGCCCGGGCACCTATCGCAAGATCCGCGGCAACGAGGCGGCCGCACTGGGTCTGGTGGCCGCTGCCTGGCGTGCCGATCACAAGCTGTTCTACGGCAGCTATCCGATCACGCCGGCCAGCGAAATCCTTCACGACCTGGTCAAGCACAAGAATTTCGGCGTGAAGGTCTTCCAGGCTGAGGACGAGATTGCAGCCATGTGCGCTACCATCGGGGCTGCGTACGGCGGAGCTTTCGCGGCCACGGGAACCAGCGGCCCAGGCATGGCCCTCAAGAGTGAAGCCATGGGCTTGGCCGTCATGGTCGAGTTGCCCATGGTCATCGTCACTGTGCAGCGCGGTGGACCGAGTACCGGCCTGCCGACCAAGACCGAGCAGTCGGACCTGTTCCAGTCCATCGCCGGCCGCCATGGCGAATGTCCCGTGCCGATCATCGCGGCTCAGTCGCCTTCCGACTGCTTCTACGCCGCCTTTGAAGCTTTTCGGCTGGCCGCCAAATACATGACCCCGGTGATCTTGCTGACCGACGGCTACCTGGCCAACGGCTCGGAGGCTTGGCGAGTACCGAGAGTCGATGAACTCCCTCGTATTGAAGTCAACCACGACATCAAGCCTGAGGGCTTCCAGCCTTACGCTCGCAATGAGGATCTCGCCCGGCCGTGGGCACTGCCCGGCACTCCGGGGCTGGCCCATCGCATCGGCGGACTGGAGAAAGAGAGCCTTACCGGCAAGGTCTCGTACGATCCGGCCAACCACGACACCATGGTTAAGCTGCGGGCCGCCAAGGTCGCCAAAGTGGTCGAGTCCATTCCCGACCAGACGGTGCTCGGCCGTGCCAGCGGCAAGCTGCTGGTGGTCAGTTGGGGCGGCACCTACGGGTCGGTGCGGACGGCGGTCGAGCGCGTGCAGAAGCAGGGCGGCTCGGTCGCGCACATGCACATGCGCTACCTCAACCCCATGCCGCGGAACCTGCCCGAGATTCTCAAGCGCTATGACAAAATTCTGGTGCCCGAGCTAAACCTCGGACAATTGCAGACGCTTCTGCGGGCCAACTATCTCGTGGATGCCAAGGGCTTCCACAAGGTTCAGGGCCGCCCGTTCACGGTCGGTGACATTATGAACAAGATCCAGAGCATGCTCGATGGGGAGGACGAGTAACCATGGCAACAATCCCAATGCCAACCACCGCCCGACAGCCGAAGGATTACGCTTCCGCCCAGGAGGTCCGCTGGTGCCCGGGCTGCGGCGACTACTCCATCCTGGCGCAGATCAAGAAGGCGCTGGCCGCCGGCGGGGGTGACCCCGATAAGATCGTCTTTGTTTCCGGTATTGGCTGTTCCAGCCGACTGCCCTACTACATGGGCACGTATGGCATCCACAGCATTCACGGTCGGGCACCGGCTATCGCGTCGGGTCTGCGACTTGCGCGACAGGACCTGGACGTCTGGGTGATCACCGGTGACGGCGACGGGTTGTCCATCGGCGGCAACCACCTGCTGCACGCGTTCCGCCGCAATATCAACATCAAGATTTTGATGCTGAACAACCGCATCTACGGGTTGACGAAGGGCCAGGTCTCGCCGACGTCGGAGATGAACAAGAAGACGGTCTCCACGCCTTACGGGTCGATCGGCGCGCAAATCAATCCCTGTTCGGTGGCCATCGGCTGTGAAGCCACGTTTGTGGCCCGCACGGTGGACATGATGCCCAAGCATCTGGAGCACGTACTTACGCGGGCGGCAAACCATCGCGGAGTCGCCTTCGTGGAGATCTACCAGAACTGCAGCATCTTCAACGACGGCTCCTACAAGTACATGACCGACAAGGAGACTCGCGACGACAATCTCATCGAGCTCGAGCATGGAAAAGCCATCATTTTCGGCAAGAACAGGGACAAGGGCTTGCGGCTGACCAGCGGCTATCAACCAGAAGTGGTGCAACTCGGCGCGAACGGCATGAGCATGTACGACCTGCTCATCCACGACGAGAAAGCCCCCTCGCCGGCCTTGGCGTTTCTGCTCAGCCGTCTGAAACACCCGCTGTTCCCCGAGCCGATCGGCGTGTTCCGAGCGGTCTCAGCGCCGGTGTACGATGCATTGATCGACGACCAGGTCCGCCGACTGACCGCAGAGAAGGGCGACCCCGACATGCAGAAGCTCATGGACGGCCCCGACCCGTGGACGGTGGCGTGAAGAGAATACTGAATGCAGAATGTCGAATGCAGAAGAAAGAATGCAAAGCAGGTGATGACTTGAGAATTTGATGTGAGATCGGGAATCTGAGATTTTCGATTTGAGACTGTCTCATAGTTAGGTGTCCGGTCTCCCGTGGCCCGGCTAAACGTGCAGCGTCTTCGTTCAGCATTCGCCATTCTGCGTTCTCTTCAAGAGGGTTCTTCCCATGCGGTGCCGCAGTTGTGGATTCGAGAACACCAACAGCTCCGTTTCCTGCGAGCTCTGCAATCGATCGCTGACCACGACGGGGACCTGCGATCCGGACGACGCGCTTATCGACGCGGTGCGCTCTGAGACCCTCGCGGTATTGAATCCAACGCCAGCCGTATCTGTGCCCGCTTCCACCTCCGTATCGCAAGCGGTGCGACTCATCGCGGAAAAGAACATCGGCTGCGTGCTGGTGGTCGACAATGGGGAATTGCTCGGCATTTTCAGCGAACGCGACGTGCTTACGCGGATCGGCACGCGATACGAGCAAGTCGCTAACGAGCCGATCTCCAAGTTCATGACCACCAAGCCTGTGACGCTGACGGTTGAGGACTCCATCGCCTTTGCGCTCAACCGTATGGATATCCACGACTTCCGACATATTCCGGTCAAGCAGCCGGACGGCCGATTGAGTGTGATCAGCGTTCGTGACGTGCTGGCCTACATCGCCCGCCACTTCCCAGAACTACAACTGCAGCAGAACTGAGGCTCCTCCGCCGGCAAGTCTTCGTTGTCCAGGGGGGGCCGCGTCGATAGAATGCGTCTCGCCGTGCAGCGGTACGACAATCCGCAAGAACCATAATCATATGCATTTACGTATTCTTGCGCGCGGCGACGTGCCCATAAGTCTATTAGGCACAGTTTTGGGGACGCCGCGGTGGGCACGAGTTTCATCCCAGGAGGGCCTTGAATGAACAATCAAACCAAGCAAGTCCGCCTAGCGTACGGCAAGCAGGGCCTGGACATTACCGTGTCTGCAGATGCCACGGTCATTGAGCCCAAGTATGTCGCTGGCCTGGCTGACGAATCTGCCGCCATCACCGCCGCTCTTCGCGACCCGATCGGCTCCCTGCCGCTTCGCGAGTTGGTCAAAGCCGGCC
>JBJKSL010000281.1:0-3295 GCA_046704145.1 Phycisphaerae bacterium | reverse complement strand
GTCGGAACTGTGGGTGGACGCCAGCACATACTTGCCGCTGCGCTACGTGGCCGAGTTGCCGGGATGCGAGATGGTCTTCGATCAGTTCGAATGGGACACGCCGCTCGATCCGCAACTGTTCGTGCCGGACATCCCCGCCGACTACACGCGCGTCGACGCCAAGATGCCCACGCCCGATGAGGCTGCACTGATCAAAGGCTTGAACAATTACGCGGAGCTGATCGGGCAGTACCCATCAGCACTAGATAACACGACTATGGTAACCGAGTTCTCCAGGGCACTGGGGGCCCGCTTCGGTGCCGCACTCGCCCGTGGCGAGAAGTTGCCCGACCAAAAGACGTTGATGCAGAAGTCGGTGGAGATCGGCGCTGGCATCGCCTACTACCAGAAGCTCGCCAAAGAGGGCCGCTCGCCTGAGTACTTCGGCAAGGATGTCCAGCCCGGCCAAGCCGACGCAGTGCTCGTGCGATGGCAACTCGCCGATGGCCAAGCCCGAGTGATCTACGGCGACCTGCGGGTGGAGACTCTCCCAAACTGAGACTCGCGCAGTCGTAACAGGAAGAACAGAGTTTAGAACCACGGAATACACCGAATACACAGAAAGAGAGTCTTCTTTCTGTGTATTCGGTGT
The DNA here is from genome assembly GCA_046704145.1 of Phycisphaerae bacterium. Classification (GTDB taxonomy): domain Bacteria; phylum Planctomycetota; class Phycisphaerae; order UBA1845; family PWPN01; genus JACQVT01. Next base: position 2,664 of record JBJKSL010000281.1, on the reverse strand, counting down.
ATTCCGTGGTTCGCTGTTTCTTCGTATCCGTGTCCATCTGTGTTCATCCGTGGTTCCAAAAACAAACGGGCGGCAAGATCGTTGAAGATCCTGCCGCCCGTTTTGTATTCATCTGCGTTTATCTGCAGGCAGATTCTTGATCACTTGATGAACAGCATCTCCTGATAGGTGGGCAGCGGCCAGAGATCGTCGGCACAGACGGCCTCGAGAGCGTCGACGTTCTGGCGAACCTCCAGCATCTTCGGCAGCAGCGCCGTGCAGCAGTGCTTGGCCTCTTCCTCAACGGAGCCGGCACTGTGACCCATGGCCTTGTCCAGATCGGTCAGGCTGTCCTGCAGCTTCTTGACCAGGCCGGTCACGTGATCCAGCGTATCCGTATCGAAGGTATAGCCGACGGCCTTGAGGTTCGCACAGGTGGTGGCCAGCTCGCTCTGATAACGGATGGCCGCCGGGAAGATCTGCGTGCGGCCGATCTTCATCACCAGATTGGCCTCCAGCAGCACGCTCTTGCAATACTGTTCGAGATAGATGTCGTAACGGCTGTGCAGCTCGCGTTTAGAGAGCACCTGCTGCCGCTCGAACATCTCCTCAACCTCGGGATCGAGCAGCGAGGGCAGAGCGTCGATGGTCGTACGCAGGTTGGGCAGACCACGGCGTTCGGCTTCCTTGTGCCACTCATCCGAGTAGTTGTCGCCGTTGAAGATGATGGCTTCGTGCTCGGAGATGATCTCCTTGAGCAGCTTCTGGACCGCGGCGTTCAGCTTGCTGGCGTCGCCCTTGGTGTCCTTCTCCAGGCGGGTGGCGACGTAATCCAGCGAGTCGGCCACGATCGTGTTCAGGGCCACCAGCGGGCCGGCGATCGACTGATTGGAGCCCACCGCGCGGAACTCGAAGCGGTTGCCCGTAAAGGCGAACGGGCTCGTGCGGTTGCGGTCGCCGGCATCCTTGGGCAACGGCGGCAGCACGTCCACGCCAACGGTCAAGAAGTCCTTCGACTTGGCCTTGGCGGTCTCGCCCTTTTTGATCTGCTCGAAGATCTCCGTCAACTGCTCGCCCAGGAAGATCGAGATGATCGCCGGCGGGGCCTCATTGGCACCCAAGCGGTGATCGTTGCCCGCAGCGGCCACCACCGCTCGCAACAGCTTGGAGTGCTTGTGGACGGCGCGGATGATGGCGGCACAGAACACCAGGAACTGAGCGTTGTCGTGCGGCGTCTCGCCCGGATCGAGCAGGTTGCCGCGGCTGGCGCTGCCCAGCGAGTAGTTCAGGTGCTTGCCCGAGCCGTTGATGCCGGCGAAGGGCTTCTCGTGCAGCAGGCAGGCCATGCCGTACTTCTCAGCCACGCGCTTGAGCGTGATCATGATCAGCTGCTGATGGTCGGTGGCTACGTTGCCGAACTCGAAAACCGGGGCGATTTCGTACTGGGCCGGGGCCACCTCGTTGTGACGCGTCTTGACCGGAATGCCGAGCTTGAACAGCTCGCGCTCGCATTCAAGCATGAAGGCCAGCACGCGCTCGGGAATCGCGCCGAAGTAGTGATCTTCGAACTCCTGGCCCTTGGGCGGCTTGGCACCAAAGAGGGTGCGGCCGGCGTTGATCAGGTCGGGCCGGGCGAAGAAGAAGTTGCGATCGATGAGGAAGTATTCCTGTTCGGGGCCGGCAGTGGAGGAGACCATCGCCCCGTCGGTGTGACCGAAAAGCTTGAGGACGCGCTGGGCCTGGCGATCGAGAGCCTGCATGGAACGCAGCACCGGCGTCTTCTTGTCCAGTGCCTCGCCGGTCCACGACACGAACGCGGTGGGGATGCACAGCGTGGTGCCGTTGGGGTTCTCGAGGATGTAAGCCGGGCTGGTCACGTCCCAGGCGGTATAGCCGCGAGCCTCGAAGGTCGCACGGATGCCGCCCGAAGGGAAGCTCGATGCGTCCGGCTCGCCCTGGATGAGGGCCTTGCCGGTGAACTCGGCGATGGCGGCACCGTTGCCGTCCGGGGTCAGGAAGCAGTCGTGCTTCTCGGCGGTCAGACCGGTGAGCGGGAAGAACACGTGCGCGTAGTGCGTCGCGCCCTTTTCGATGGCCCAGTCGCGCATGGCTGAGGCGACCACGTCGGCGACGGAGTCATCAAGCTTGGCACCGCTCTCCACTGTCTTCTGCAGCGACTTGAAGATGTTCTTGGGCAGCCGCTTCTTCATCTCGTGCATGTTGAAGACGTTCGTGCCGTACAAATCGCTCGGCTTGGTCTCGACGAAGTTCAACGGTGCCGAAATCGGCTTGTAGTTGGTAACGGCTGCAATGGCCTGCAGTCTGGTTGCGCTTCCGCTCATGGCGTGCCTGTTCTCCGAAAGGGTTGACCCGCGCCGCTCAGATCTCAGCGAGCGGCATACTGATTGAAGAAGATCGGCCGAGCTAACACCCAGCCGACCGCAAAGTTCACCTTGACGGCGTCCATCCCCCCAAATCGTCCGTGAGAAGCGGAGCATGCTACCACAACGCCCTGTCGGATCAAAGCGTCTGTCGCAAAAATGGCCCAAATTGCTGCTGTTTTCGGAGGTTAAGGGCGGGCGAGTTAACTAATACTAGCTATTCGATTTTGAGCAGGTACTCAACGGGCCCGCAGACACGCTCGCCTGGCTTATACAAGACATTTGCTTTTCGACTTTTGACGCC
>JBJKSL010000280.1:0-2801 GCA_046704145.1 Phycisphaerae bacterium | reverse complement strand
GGACCTGGTTCTTGGTCGCGATCCGCTTGTCGGCCATGTCCAACCGCATACGGATCAACTCGCGATCGTCTCGCGTCTGCAGGTCCGGAACCCAGACCGTCGGCAGGTCGTTGCCGGCCAGAACGTGAGCCCGCAGCAACTCAAACAACTGGACGGCGTCGCGGCCATCGTTCTTGCCCCGGGCATGCTTGGGCGACCGGGCGATCCGCGTCGGCGCCAGCACATGACATTCCATCCCCGCCGCCCTCAGTTCGTCGTACAAGCCGAAGCCCTCGCTCGACGCTTCGTAGGCAAACAGAATGCGGCCGGCGCCATGACCCTGCTGCAAGCCCACCAGCCAGGCAACCATCGCCCGACGCCCCGGTCGATCATTGGCGAACGTCCGAGCCTCGATCGACCCGCGACCTACGGCATACCGAAGAACCAAAGTCTTTTGATGCAGGTCGCAGCCCACCATGATACAATCCGACATGGCCAGTCCTCCTCAGCTTGGTTGATAAAAGCGATCGAAAGAACACACATGATCCTTATATCACCCAGGTCTGCTGGATGCCTGGCCTTTGTTACATAGTTAACTCTGTGGTGAAGTATTCGGGTTTGCCGCTGCCGCACCCAAGCCCAACGTTGTTGTCATCCTTGCCGACGACCAAGGCTGGGGCGATCTCAGCGTCAACGGCAACTCCAATCTGGCTACGCCGCACATCGATTCGTTGGCCCCGGCTGGTGTCACCTTTGACCGCTTCTTCGTCTGCCCGGTCTGCTCGCCGACGCGGGCCGAGTTCCTCACCGGCCGATACTACCTTCGTGACGGCGTCCGAGGCGTATCCAAAGGCCAGGAACGGCTCAACCTCGACGAAAAGACCATCGCCGACACCTTCAAAGCCGCCGGCTATGCCACCGGCGCTTTCGGCAAATGGCACAACGGCACGCAATATCCTTACCATCCCATCGCCCGCGGCTTCGATGAGTTCTACGGCTTCACCTCGGGCCATTGGGGCTCCTACTTCGATCCGCCACTCGATCACAACGGCACGCCCGTCCGCGGCAAAGGCTACCTCACCAACGACCTGACCGATCACGCCATGCAGTTCATCGAGGCCAACAAGGATCGGCCCTTCTTCTGCTACGTGCCTTACAACGTTCCGCACTCGCCCATGCAGGTGCCGGAACGCTTCTACCGCAAGTTCGCCGACGCCGACCTCAAGATGCGCGCCGAGAATCGCGAAGACGAGGACATCGCTCACACCCGCGCTGCCCTGGCCATGTGCGAGTGCATCGATTGGAACGTCGGCCGCATCCTCGACCGGCTGGACAGCCTCAAGCTCGCCGACAACACCATCGTCATCTACTTCAGCGACAACGGTCCCAACGGCTGGCGGTGGAATGGCGGCATGAAAGGTCGCAAGGCCTGGACTGATGAAGGCGGCGTCCGCTCACCGTTCTTCATTCGCTGGCCCGGACACATCCCTGCCGGCAAGCACGTGCCGCAAATCGCCGGAGCCATCGACCTGTTGCCCACACTCGCAGACCTGGCCGGCATTCAGATCGTCAGCACCAAACCCCTCGACGGTATAAGCCTCAAGCCGCTGTTGGCTGACAACTCCAGGCAGATCGACTGGCCCGACCGCATGATCTTTTCCCATTGCGTCAACCGAACCAGCGTCCGCACTCAGCAATACCGCCTCGACAACAACGGCAAGCTCTTTGACATGGAGGCCGACCCAGGCCAGCATCACGACATAAGCGCTGATAAGCCCGCCCTTACGAAACGTCTTTCCAAGGCAGTCAAAGAGTGGCGAGACGAACTCCTGCCCAAAGGCGAGGACGACCGTCCATATCCGGTCGGCTACGCGCAGTTCCCCATGACTCAGCTGCCGGCCCGCGACGGAGTGCCTCACGGCAAGGTCGAACGCAGTGCGCGTGCTCCCAATTGTTCTTTCTTCACCAACTTCAAGAGCCTGGAGGACAGCATCACCTGGGATGTGGAGGTGGCCACCACTGGCAATTACGAGGCCGAGGTCTACTACACCTGCCCCGCGGCGGATGTCGGCTCGACCGTTGAACTGGGCCTCAATGGCAGCAGCATCAAAGGCAAGGTCATCGAGCCCTTCGACCCGCCGCTAACCGGTGCTGAGCACGACCGTGTGAAGCGAGCCACCGAATCATACGTCAAAGAGTTCAAGCCGCTTCATCTGGGTGGCATCGCACTGAAAGCCGGTCGCGGCCAGTTGACCCTCCGCGCCCTGGAAATCCCCGGCGGGCAGGTTATGGACGTACACATGGTCGTGCTCACGCTGAAGAAATAGCACGGCCACGCAAGAAATGGGGAGAGCACGAAGGCCAGAGGGTTGGGCCTGTTTCTTGGGCACGTTGTAGCCCAGCCGCCCTCGGCTGGGGCTTTCGGCTTTGAAAACACAGCCGAGGGCGGCTGTGCCACTTTTTGTTGCCACAACCACGGTCGGGCTTCTGTATCCTGTCCACTGTCTTCTGTCCCGTCCCGGTGGTATCATGCCCGCCTGGCGAGCCGCAGGCTTCAGCTGCGCGGTTCATGATAAGAATCTCCCGACAACGATTGTCTCAGGACGAGGGATTTCTAAATGAAAGCGAGCATCAGCACGGTAGCAGTGATCGTAACCGCGGGCGTGGTCTGGCTGACCGCCGCGGCGGTGAACCAGGCAGCTCAGAACAAGTCGGCAGTCCAGACGGCCGGCGCCACCAAGGTGGCCGTCGTTGATATCGTGCGGGTGTTCGACACCTTCGAGCAGACCGTGGTGCTCAACAAGAAGTTGGATGCCCACACC
>JBJKSL010000279.1:0-7798 GCA_046704145.1 Phycisphaerae bacterium | reverse complement strand
CGTAGTTGCAGTGGTGGGCGACGCCAGCATCGTCAACGGCCTGTCGTTTGAGGCCCTAAACCAGGCGAGCACACTCAATCGGCAGTTGCTTGTGGTACTCAACGACAACAGTTGGGGCATCGCTCCTACGCAGGGAGGAATGGCCGAGTACCTCGCCAAGTTCCGCACCAGCAATCTCTACGAAGAGGTCAAACGCCGGGCCAAATACCTGTTACCTCAAGTGCCGTTATTAGGTCAGCACATGGCCGACGCCCTCGGCCACCTGAAGCAGGGTCTCAAGGCCACCCTCTCCCAGCCGCAGATATTTGAGCAGCTCGGCTTCCTGTACTGCGGACCGGTGCCGGGCCACAACGTCGGTCAAATGATCGAAATGCTTCAGATGCTGCGGGACGTCAAACACCCCGTGCTGCTGCACGTGCACACCAGCAAAGGCCATGGAGCCGAGTTCGCCGAAGCCGAGCCCGGCCGCTTCCACTCGCCCAAGCCGTTCTTCATCGAGAACGGCGTCGCCACCATCCCCAAGGGCAACGGCAAGAGCTGGACGGCCGCCTTCTCCGATGCTCTGCTCGATCTCGCCCGTGAGGATGACAGGATCGTCGCCCTCACCGCAGCCATGCCTGACGGCACCGGCCTCGACAAGTTCGCCAAGGTCTTTCCCGAGCGCTTCTTCGATGTCGGCATTGCCGAAAGCTGCACGGTCGACATCGCGGCCGGTATGTCGCGCAGCGGCTTGAAGCCCGTCGTCGCCATTTATTCGACATTCATGCAACGCGGCTTCGATCAGATCTTTCAGGAACTCTCGCTGCAAGGACTGCCGGGCGTGCTCTGCATGGACCGCGCCGGCCTGGTCGGCGGCGACGGCGCCGTGCACCACGGCTTCCTGGACATCAGCTTCCTTCGCAGTCTGCCGGAGATGACCCTGCTGGCCCCCGCCGACGAGCCCGAGCTGAAGGCCGCTCTGCGATTCGCCCTGGCTCAACCGCGAGCTTGTGCGATTCGCTACCCCCGCGCGAACGTGCCCAAGCCCATGGGCGAGACCCCGCCATTCGAACGCGGCGTCGCACGACTCATGCGCGACGGCAAAGACGCAACCATCCTTGCTTACGGCTCGAGCGTATCCGCAGCACTTGGTGCGGCCGATCTGCTCGCCAACCAGGACGTGTTCGTCCGCGTGTACAACGCGCGTTTCGCCCGGCCCGGGGATGAAAACATGGTGCAGCAAGCGCTGTCGGCAGGACATCCGGTAATCACCGTTGAAGAACACTCCGTAGTCGGAGGCTTCGGCTCGGCCGTGCTCGAAACGGCCCAGGAACTCGGCCTGCCCACGCGTCAACTCGTGCGTCTGGGCATGCCCGCCGACCGATTCATCCGCCATGGCTCGCGCGCCGGGCAACTCGCCGAGTGTGGCCTGGATGAGGCCGGCATCGCCGCCGCCGTGAGTGAGGCTCTCGATCTCAAACGAACCTGTTCTGCAGATAAACCAAGAGCGGCACGACGGGCCCCGGTAGCCGGAGTTTCACCACTCATCGCGCCGCGAGTTTCGGAATCCGCGTGACGCAGCAATCGCTCGCATACTGGGCTGGCTTGTGGCTGACCGTCAGCATTAAAGGTACAGCCGTTTACCTGCTCGGCACTTGTACTAACCTCACCCTGTTTCGTCATCGACCAGCCTGGCGGGCCTTCGTGTGGCTCGGCGCGATCGGCAGCTTCGCCTGGCTGACTATTCTCGAACTCATCGGCGGCCGACAACCATGGCTGGCGGATCTTGTCCCCGCAACCAGCACCGTCCTCCGCCTCGCAGCTCATGCATACCTTCTCATAGCAGTGGCACTGATTGGCATGATCGTGCATTCGGCGATACGGCTTAGCCTGTTGAAGACCTACGCCTCGCCGCTGCCGGTCGAACTCATGATGCCCGACGCCAACGCCGCCGGAACCGCTGCCGAACTGCTCAAACGCGTCCGACTCTACTCCAGCGGGCAGGTATCGGTGCCCACTTCGTTCGGCGTACTTCGCCCAGCCATCGCCCTGCCGCCTGCCCCTCGCGGGACAATATATCGTCAGCTGATTCAAGCCGCCCTGGTCTTTGAATTGATTGTGGTCCTGCGTTTCGACGCCCTGTGGACCCTGCTGATCAGGATCGTACAGTGCGCGTACTTCCCGCATCCTTTGGTATGGCTGGCCAATAAGCAGCTGTGCGCAGCGCGCGAACAGGCGTGCGATCGCTGGACCGTCCGCGCCATCGCCGACGCCGGCGGATACGAGAGTGACCTGCTGGCCATGGCGAATACGGCACAAGTCAAACCGGTGCCGATGTCGCTGGATACGCCCATGATCGGTGCCGGCCTCAGCAGTATTCATCGCCGCATAGGCCTCATGCAAAGCGACGACCGACCCGAATCCGTGTCCGCCTGGCCCGGCATCGCCGTGTTGGTCGGCGGCATGACGCTCCTCGCTTTGCTGGCCTCCGTCGGCGGGGCATCGTCCGCTCCCGTGATTTCTGTTCGAGTGCTGCTGATCGGGATTACTGCGGCTCTTTCCGTCGGAGTGGGATTGGCAGTGACCGTGCTGGCGGCGGGCATCCGCAAGCCGCAGATGCTGCCCCCGCTGGACGGTTTGGCCGGACGCTCGCGATACACGCTGGCCGAGTGCGTCGAACACATGTCTCGCGAATTGCAGGATCTGCAACTCATTCTGGGCACCGCGGCAAGGCGGTTGGGCCCGGTGCTGCTGGTCATCGGCATTCTGGCAGCTACGATTACACTGTGGATTGTCGGCTGGTATGCCGGCGGACCGATCGATCGACGCTTTGGCTGAAACGCTATCGGGGCAGCAGCTTGACAGGCACTCGCAATCATACGTTCCGACGACGACGCGCCGAAAAGATGTTATCGGTGCCGCAGGCTTATGTCGTCCTGGGCCTCGATCCCACCGTCGATCGCGAAATAGTGCACACAACCTACCGCAAGCTCGCCCTGCAACATCATCCGGACCGCAACCCCGGCGACTCCGCCAGCCTCGAGCGGTTCAAGCAGCTCACCGCGGCTTATCGCGTGCTGCAGCGCAAGTTCCACACGGAGTCCCTTGCACCAGGGCAGATGCAGGGCGAGTGTGACAGCTGTGGAAATTATGCCCTCCTGCGAGTGGCTCTGGATGGATCACAATGCTGCGTGGACTGCCTGAGCCGAGTGAGCCACCGCCGCATGTTGCCGGCCCCCCCGATCGTGATTGCCAGTTGCGCGGCGACGGTGGTACTGCTGATACTTGCCGCTGCCTGCCTGCTGCTGGGGGGAGCGAATGCGAACAGCGCAACGTTCTACTACGCCTTGGGTCTGGGCTTGGGCGTAAGTGCGCTGGCCAGTCTGGCAATCACCTGTGTGACGGTCATTTACACGGCTGAGCCGCAGAGTTCACGACGCCCACACAGCCGGCCCCTGGCCCGTGTGCGAAAGCGCAGACCGAGGCCGCACACCTGATGCGGAGCGCACGAGCATGGCTCGCGTGTGTTACGAGAATGAGACAGCCTTTTCGGGCAGTTGGCGGGTAGATAGAACTCGTCGGGCCTGCGGTGAGCAGGTGGATTCGACGGGTTCGCGCAGATATCGGGCGAGCAATTCGGCGACGGAGAGCTTGGGAGCGACATTGCCATCGCAGCAGTGATTGCCGCAGCACAACAGGCCCTTGCAATGCTCACACATTTTCGCGCCTCCTTGGGGCAGAACTTGCTGGAAGCTTTATCGTCGTCCCAAGGCTATTATCATTACTAAATACGATAGTGCAAGCACTTCGTTCTGACAAATTGCTCAAAAAACGCGGCTCAACCGGGCACTCTATACGATGCGGGTGGATGTGACAGTTTTCACTATTAGCGTATCTTATCGCGACGGCGATTCGCCGCGGCGCCCCAGGAAGGGGCTATTTACGACTTAGCTATAGTTAAAGATTCTTCGGCCGCAGCGATGGTGGCGTCGATCTGCTCGAAGCTGTGAGCCATGGAAATGAAGGCGGCTTCAAACTGTGACGGTGCCATATATACGCCCCGCTCCAGCATGGCATGGAAGAAACGAGCGTAGGCGGCGGTGTCGCTTCGCAAAGCGGAGGTATAGTCGGTGACCGGCCCGGCCTGGAAGAACATGGTGGCCATGCTGCCGACTCTGTTTTGAGTAACGGTCACGCCGGCTTGCCTGGCAGCGGCTTCGAGGCCCTGAGACAAGCGGTCGGCGCGCATTTCGAGTTGGGTGTAGAAGCCTTTTTCGTGCACGGCCTGCAGCGTGGCCAGACCGGCGGCCATGGCCAGTGGATTGCCGGAGAGTGTGCCGGCCTGATAGATCGGGCCCAGCGGGCTGAGCTTGTCCATGATTTCAGCGCGGGCACCGTATGCACCGACAGGCAGACCGCCACCGATGATCTTGCCCAGGCAGGTGATGTCCGGCTGCACGTTGTAGATGTGCTGGGCTCCGCCGAGGCCCACCCGATAACCGCTCATGACCTCGTCGAAGATCAGCAAAGCATCATGTTTTGTGCAAAGATCGCGCAGGCCCGCCAGATAGCCTTCGACCGGCGGTACACAACCCATGTTGCCGGCCACGGGTTCGATGAGCACCGCGGCGATGTCGCGCCCGTGCTTGGCGAAGAGTTGCTCGACGGCGGCCAGGTCGTTGTAGGGGGCAAGAAGCGTGCAGGAGGTCACCGAAGCAGGTATACCCGCGCTGGAAGGCGTCCCAAAGGTGGTCAGACCGGAGCCGGCCTTGACCAGTAAGGCGTCGACGTGGCCGTGGTAGCAGCCCTCGAATTTGACGATCAGATCGCGGCCGGTGAAGCCTCGGGCCAGACGAATCGCGCTCATGGTGGCTTCGGTGCCGGAATTGACGAAACGAATCTTCTCCATGGAGGCGAAGTCGCCCACGACGCACTCGGCCAGGCGAGTTTCGATCTCGGTGGGCGCGCCGTAGGACCAGCCTTTGTCGAGGGCCTTGCTGGCGGCGGCGGCGACGCGCTCGTCGCCGTGGCCGAGAATCATCGGTCCCCACGAGCCGACATAGTCGATGTACTCGTTGCCGTCGACGTCCACGAGTACCGCTCCTTCGGCGCGGGCGATGAATATGGGCGTGCCGCCCACCCCGCCGAAGGCTCGGACCGGGGAGTTGACTCCGCCGGCCAGGACGCGGCGAGCGTCCTCGAATGCGGCGACGGACTTTTCGATCGAGCGGGTCTGCTCATTCTGCTGTTGCGGAGTTTCAGCCATTGTCTTCCTGCTCGTACGTGTCGTGCTGCGCGCAGTCACGACGTTATGCCAAACTGCCGGTGGACCTTTCCCGTACTGTGCAAGGCCTCTGGATCGAATATCATAGTGTCTGAACCGCTTTCTTGCGAAGCTTGTCGCCGATCGGCCTCCCTTTTGTGTGCGCGAACGGATTGCAGGCTCCTGCAGACATAGAGATTTGTGCATCGCGCGGCGAACTGTGGTGAATCCATTACCAGGATAAGAGCAGACGGTTTCATGGGGCTCGGCGCTAAGGAAGGCACCATATGTAGTGGCTGGCAATTATCGTCAGCCGTGGTAGAATTTCGGCCGCACGGAGGCTTTTTCGTTTTCGTCTGTTAACTGCTGATTAGCCAACGGATTAAGCTCAGCACCATGGCATTTCCGATGGCGCCCGGCCGAGCGGGGCCACCAGACCAATAGAAGAACAATGGGGAACTTCAGCGACCGCAGTTGGAGCGATATCCTAGCACAGGTCCGCAGCCAGCATCCTGAGCTGTTCCGGTCGTGGTTTAACAACCTCGAGCCGCTGGACATGCAGCATGGGGTGATAAAGGTGCGGCCGGCTACGCCCGCGCAGCATGAGTACCTGACCGGCGAGTGCCAGGCGGCCTTCAACGAGGCGGTTCAACGGATTACCGGCCGACTGGTGACCGTCACGTTTACCACACCGCCAGAGCCGGCCGTGCCGGAGGCGCCGTTCGAATTCGACGGTGAATCCGACCAGATCACGCTCAACCGCTCGTACACGTTCGAGAATTTTGTCACCGGGCCGTGCAATCGGCTGGCTCAGGCCGCGTGCGTAGCGGTGGCGGAAAACCCCGGCCGTACGTACAACCCGCTGTTCGTGCACGGCAGCGTCGGCCTGGGCAAGACGCACTTGCTGCAGGCCGTCTGCCATGTGATCAAGGCCAAACAACCGGACGCTCGCATTCTGTTTATCTCGTGCGAGACGTTCACGAATCATTTTATTGAGGCCGTCGAGCGCGGCGTCGTGCATCAGTTCCGCTATCACTATCGGCACGTGGACGCGCTGGTCATCGACGACATTCAGTTTCTGGCGGCTCGCGAGCGGACGCGCGAAGAGTTCTTCCACACGTTCAACACGCTGTACCAGTCGCAAAAGCAGATTATTCTCTCGGCGGATGAGTCGCCGGCGAACATTCCCAGTCTTGAAGAGCGCCTGGTGAGCCGCTTCAACTGGGGCCTGGTGGCCAGGATCGACCAACCTTGCCTCGAAGTGCGTATGGCCATTCTGCAGAAGAAGGCCCGCATACGCTGCATGGAAATACCGGAGAAGGTTATTCATTACGTTGCGGAAAACGTGTCGGGCAACATCCGCGAGTTGGAAGGGGCCCTCACCAAGCTAACCGCCATGAGCCAGCAGTTTGGCGGGGTGATCGACATGGATCTGGCCCGTCAGGCCATCGGCGAGCACGTGCCCGACCAGGTCAAGCCCATAACCATTACGGATATCCTCGATGCGGTGACCAGCCATTTCGGGGTTCGAGCGGCCGACCTGCAGGGCAAGCGTCGCAGCCGATCGATCGCCTTTCCGCGGCAGGTCTGCATGTATTTGGCACGCGAGTTGACCTCCCTTAGCCTGGAAGAGATCGGCGGTTACTTCGGCGGCCGCGACCACACCACCGTCCTTCACGCGGCCCGCACCATCCAGGATCAGCGCCAGCAGGACAACGACCTGGGCACCACATTGACCAACCTCATTCGCCGGTTGCGACCGGTGGAGAGTTGAGGCACTTTCGTCGAGCCTGCATATCCCCCACACCGGGAAGACGAATGTAGAATGTTGAATGCAGAATGTTGAATTGAAGATCGCGGGCATGGTTGCCGGGGCCCGTTTGGCTTCGTCTTCCCATTTTCGCTGTTTTTCATACGTGCATATGCCCCACCCCTTGCGAAGCGCAAGGGATGGGGCACCCGACACAGATTCGTGCCCGTTTCGTAGCGGGCGCGGTTTGGCTTTGCGGTGGCTTTGGCGGAGAAGCAACATTGGGGGCTTCGGCTTGTAAGTGCTGACTTCTGTGGGAGTTGTATACACCATCGGTGACTCCGCGTTGGGTTCGTCTTCCCGTTTTCATGCATATTCCCCACCCCTTGCGAAGCGCAAGGGATGGGGCACCCGAAGCGGAATATGGGGTTGTCAATGAGCCGCAGGGATAACAGGCGCGGTGTTCCGGGGTAGGCCTATGACGTGCTGCGAAGCCGCAAGCGGCTTGAGGACATACTTACGTCATTGATGAGGGGCGAACAGGCCACGAGCGGTGGTGCAGGTGGTATCGTTCTGTAGAATTGCGGCGCGCAGGGCGTAAAGCGCCGACTCGCGCTCCAGCCAGGCGCGGACGGTTGCCGGCGTGTTGACGACGATCGGATGGCGATAAGTGATCTCCAGTTTGGCGGTTACACCGGTGATACCTCGCGCGAAGAGGCAGTGGGTCATGGCGGCATCGACGAGCGTGGCTACGATGCCGCCGTGCAACCGGTCTGGGTAGCCTTGAAAGGCAGGTGCGCAGTCAA
>JBJKSL010000278.1:0-2626 GCA_046704145.1 Phycisphaerae bacterium | reverse complement strand
CACGACGCTTGAGGAATTGAAGGCGCAGGCAGGCCGCGCCGAGCCGCCAAGGAACTTCTTTGCGGCCGTTACGTCCAGGCCGGCACGCCTGGTGAACCTGATCGCAGAGATCAAGAAGGCATCCCCCTCGGCCGGCATTATTCGCCATGATTTCAAGCCCGGGGACATCGCGCGCCAATACGCAGCGGCCGGCGCACAGGCGCTGAGCGTCTTGACCGATAAGGATTATTTCCAGGGCGATCTTGCTTACATCCATCAGGTTAGGCAGGCGGTCAAGCTGCCGGTCCTGCGGAAGGACTTCATAATCGAGCCCTGCCAGGTTTACGAGAGCCGGGCTGCCGGTGCCGACGCGATTCTGCTGATTGCGGCCGCTGTCCCGGGCGGCAAGCTGCTGGACCTGATGATTCTGGCGACGGAGCTGCGAATGACCGTGCTGGTCGAGGTGCACGGCGGGGACGAGGTCATGCAGATCCGCTCAATGATCGGCTTTCCGCATGCGGCCTACAGCCTGCTAGGCATCAACAACCGCGACCTTACGACCTTTAACGTGGACGTCAACACCACGATCCGGCTGTCGCAGTTCGTGCCGCCCGAGACGCCCATCGTCAGCGAGTCCGGCATCAGGACACGGCGGGACGTCGAGCGCCTCGCATCCGCCGGCGTGCGTGCGATACTGGTCGGCGAGACATTCATGCGAAGCACCGATATCGCCTCGGCCGTGGACCTGCTGATGGGCGAAATGAGGGGAAGGTGACGCTCGATGGCGAGCAAGAACCGGCAAAACTCGAAACAGCCCGACAGCAAGCCGCACCTTGCGATTGCGATGCTCGTCATGACGGCCGTCGTGATTGGGCTGGCTATCATGATCGCCAACCGAAAAAGCGGACTCGGCGGCGATCAATCCCGCAACGGCGCCGGCTCGCAGTCGGAGGTGCAGAAAGTCTGCGATAACGCTAAGGGGCTGATGAAGGACGGCGCATTCGGGCCGGCTCGCGACCTGGCGATGGCGTACCTCAAGGCCAATCCTAATGACACCCAGGTGCGGCCGCTGCTGGCCGAGTGTCAGATCGAACTGGGCGAGTTGGGTCAGGCTCAAAACACTCTCGGCAGGCTTATCGCACTGGAGTTGAAGCAAGGCAACGTGCATGCACAGAGCCACTGGCTCATGGCCAAGGCACTCAAACGCGAGGGCGACGGTCGGTACGTCGAGTTCCTCAAGCGGGCAGCGGACAGCGAGGATGCCCGGCCGGAGATGCTGGGCGACTATGGCCGCGAGATGCTGATGCGCGGCGACCTTGCGGCGGCGCAGAGTTACCTCCGGGCGGCGTCTGCCAAGGGCGACCATGGAAGCCTGACGCTTGCGGCGCTGGGAGAGTTGGCGTTTCGCCGACGAGACTTCGCTGGCGCTGCGAAACAGCTTCAGGAGTCGATCAGAGTTCTCGAAGAATCCGCCAAACTCAAGCCGCCGAAACGCCAGGACGATTCTGACTTCCGGGATCGGTCGCTGAATCGCTGGGAACTGCTGACCACGGCGTACCGGGCGCTTGGCCAAAACGATCTGGCGGCAAAGGCCATCGACGAAGGCCTGAGGGCTCAGCGGTCGGGTCAACTGTACATGGATAAGGGAACATTGCTGCTTGGCGGCAACGTTCCCCAGGCAGTCGAGATGTTCAAGCAGGCGGCGGCTTTTGCGGGTTTTCGAGTCCAGGGGAACGTGGCGGCGGCGCGGGCCTGCCTGGCCGGCGGAGGCTATGCTCAAGCCATGTATTACATTGACCAGGCCTTCGAGCAGAATGGCTTGCAGGATTGTCTATGCGCGTGGGCGGCGTGGCAGCTCGGGGATTTCCAGACGCCGGGCGCCGCCGTTCTCTCGCTTGATCCGCTTTCGATCATCGAGCTCAGATCGCAGATTGAGGATTTGCGGTTCGGCAAGCCCCTGGGGCAGTGAGGCCGCTCACGCGGGGATGCCGATTCTGCGGTTGCCAGGCAAGCTGGGATTTGCCCGGTACAGCACAACCATCCTGCCCACCAGCGAAACCAGCGCGGAATTGGTGGCGGTTGCAAGCTCCTGGGCCGCGGCCTGGCGAGCACTCGCATCGCCGGCGGGAATATTGATCTTCACCAGTTCGTGCTGATCGAGCAGGGCCGAGATAGTCCGCTGAATTGCCTCCGAAATGCCTGCCTTGCCGACCGTGGCCACAGGTTTGATCCGCTGGCCGAGACTACGGAGGTGTTTCTTTTGTTTAGGGCTCAATTCGATCATAGGCAACGTCGCAGATCAAAAGCTTCCACACTGAGGTAGCTGAGGTAGCAGAGGTAGCAGAGGTAAAGAAAAGAGCATTTATTCCTCTGATTCCTCTGTTACCTCAGTGCTAATTCCTGTTCGCTCTGGCGTGATCGGGGCCGGGGAAATCTACTTGTGCGTAATCTACGGATTAGTCTTCCTGGATTTCCTTGGTCTGTGACGCGAGGATGTCATCGACCTTTTTCTCGTAGTCGTCCGTGAGCTTCTGGACCTGCTCGCGGGTCTTCTCCGCTTCGTCCTCGGTGAGTTCGCTGTCCTTCTCCCGCGAGTCCACGCTCTTGTTGCCGTCCCGGCGGGCATTGCGGATCGTGACGCGGGCGG
>JBJKSL010000277.1:0-3550 GCA_046704145.1 Phycisphaerae bacterium | reverse complement strand
CGTATTCGTCACTTACTGTACCGACAAGTCCGCTGCAGTCCAGTCCGATGCAGGATTTGCCGGCGTACACGTAAGGCACGTCGACCATGGCCAGTGCCGCACGCACTTTCGAGGGGCCGGCTGCGCTCTCGTCGGCGATGCGGACCTGATCGGGGCTTAGCGTCAGGGTGCCACCCTCGGGCAGCATGGCTACGATGGCGCTGCGGTCCTCGGTGAGGGGCAGGCGGGTGGCGCGGACGATTCGGCGGCCATTGTTCTCGATATCATTCCGCAGCACGGCCAGCCTTGGTGAGAGATATTTGGTGAACTCGGCTCGGCTCATGGCTCGGACGCAGTTCTGTTGTACCCAGCCCCAATAGCCATCGCCGCCGTAGGCCAGGTAGAAGCCGTCCTCGCGGTCGAGCAAGTATAATGGCTCGCCGTAGAAGAACTGGCTCTGCACGGGGGCCCCCTTGAAGGGTTTGCTGTAGGTCAGGGCCATAGATGCGACGCAGGCTCCGAACCATTCATCTGGAGAGAGTCGGCCCTGCTCGGGCAGCAGCGTCATGTTGGTCTTTACGTTCTTGAGGCCTTTGCGTCGTAGGGCCTGTTCGAGCGTCTGGGCCAGGTTGGGGTTGGTAAGGCTGCCTTCGATGGTGACGGCGTCTCCCGAGACGGTCACGATCGGTTCGAAATACACGTTAGTGCGGTCGCTGAAACAATACTTCATGAACAGATGGCAGAACCACGACGCCTTCTCGGCCGGCAGATCGCCATCCGGCCAGATTGCCGCATCGGCTTTCGCGAGGGCTGCGTCGGGAGCCAGCAGGGGGTAATAAGGCACGGGGGCGTTTTCGTCGGCGGGGTTGGTGTCGGCAGAACTATGCCGCAAGTTGTTGACGTTTTCGGCCAACCACCTGTAAACCTTTTCCGACCAGAGGCGATGAGCGGGCACGCCGTCGATGGAGTCAGCATGTGCGGTCGGCACACGCACCAGCAGTTGTACGGGTGTACCCTCGACGCGAGTCATCTCCAGAGTGGCACGCTTGGGGTCGGCTTCAATGCGGACAATGATGTCGGGAGAGCGACGGCTGCTGATGGTGGTGCTTACCTCGCGGTCGTCCGGCCGGTTAAGGAGATGCACTCCGCCGGCCGTGCGCACGAGGTGGTAGAGGTGCGCGCCCGTCCAGAGACAGAGGTCGTCGCGCCGCCTGGCCTCGGGCGTTGTGGCTCCGCCGCCTGCGGGATCAATGAGGACGACCAGGCCGGCCAACTCGCCCGCGGGGGGCGTCCAGTTCGGTTGGTAGTTCGCAATGGCACGGGCTGCAACGGGGTCAAGAGTTGCACGATCAGCCGCTGTTGCGTGTGTTGCGGCGACGCTGACAGCCAGCACCATGATTAGTGACAACAGTACTGCTCTATTCAGTTGCCCCATTTGCTTTTTCCTTCGTCATTCTTTCCAGCCGTCTGCTTGCCGTCGATGTCCATTCCGACCATGCGGTACAACTCGCCGGTCGCGGTCATGATCTGCAGATCGGCGTTCCCGATGTAGTATTCGTTCGAAGCCAGCCTGTTTTCCGCCGCGGTCCACTCGCCGAGCATCCCGAGCACATCATCAACAGTGAGGCTGGGGTCGCTGCCCTCCAGGTAGTCCGCGCAGCGTTGGCGGAACTGGGCCTCTTTCTTGTGGGCGACGGCCTCGGCGTCCTCCTCGATGCGGTGATAGGAGAGCAGTTGGTCGCCGTTGTCGATGATCTTGCGGTCGATCAACAATCGCTCGGATTCGATTTCGGCCTTGTACTGGCGAATGGCGGCTTCGGCTTTTAACCGCGAGGCGGTCAACACGCGGCTGTCGTTGAGCCGTACATTGACGCCGCCACCGACCAACCAGCCGCCAAGGCGATCATCGTAGGTGCTTGCCCCGAAGGGGAATTGAGTCCCTTCCATGAAGGCGGTCAGATCGTAGCGGCCGAGAATGGCCTGCTGGCGTTGTAGCTCCGCATCCTTGATGGCGTCCTCGAGAACGCGAAAACGCGGATTGTTCTCGTATGCTTCGGCGATCAGGGCTTGGCGACCCTCAGGGGAAGATATTCGATCGAGGTAGGGGCTGGGGCCCTGGGCCCGATCTGAAAGCTCGACGGAGGTATCCATGGGCACGCCCAGCATAGACAGCAACAGCAAGGATTGGGTTCGCTGGTAGGTGCGGTACTGATCGCGGGTGACGCGATTGCTGTCCATGGTGGTGGTCAGCCGGGCCTTGTCCGCAGCTCTAACCCGCGGATCCTTGAGTATGTCTTCAATGGTCTGTGCCTGCGTTTCCCAATTGTTCCCGTAATCTCGATAGAGCAGGGCGTACAGATAGTAGCCCAACGCCTCGTTCACATAGAGGCGGAAGTTGCTGAGGTAATCCAGGCGGGCCTTGCGTGCCTGTGACTCCTGGAAGGCCTGGGAGATCACTCTCTCCTGGCGTTTGCGAGAACCGATGAACGGTACTTCCACGCGGGCCCGCACCAGTCCGCCGCTGCCCCGATCGGTAGCGGATTCGCCAGCGCGCTCATCGACATCGCCGAAGGAGAAGTCGGAGACACTGGCTCCGCCCTCGACCTTCATGATGGCTCCTTCGAAGGTTTCTTTCTGGAGTCCGCCGACGACTTCGCCGGTGCTGCCGCGCGCGTGGCGGCGCTCAGGATATGCAGCGGTGTCGCCGCTGGCCTGCACGTAAGGTTCCAGTCGGCTGAGGTTGGTGCGGAACTCCTCGAGAGCGTACTCGGCGGCGATCATCTCTTCACGGCTGGCGCGGGTGAGTGGGCCGGTGTCGTACACGCGATGCACGATGTTCTTGAGATCAAGATGAAGCGGAGCCTGCACCTTCATGCCCGCCACCAGCGTGGTCTTGCTCGGCCGCGAGGTTGCACCGGCCGGCCACTGTGGCGCTCCCGGTGAGCATGGTTGGCTGGTCGCTGCTTTCGCGATTGCCGGCTGACTGGTAGCTGGCGTACTGGATGCGAGCGACGCCGGTTGGCTGGCTGCTTGGCGGGGCGCGAACAGCGGTCTCGGCTTGTTAACCTGTTGGCGGCGGACGACGCCTCCGATGCCGGACATGGCCGTGAGTTCCTGGGGCGGCAGTATGCTGCTGCAACCACCGGTGAGCATCAGCGCTGCCGCTGTCCACAGGAGACAGTGGTAGCGTCGGCTTGAATCGAATTGGGAGTGCTCGCGCCTCATGGTTATCGTCGCATCGATCGGCCGGTCGATGCCGCACAGCAGAATGCCGCACAGCAGAATACTGTGCGTCTTGCTCATAGCCAGGATTGCCTCCGTTTTCCCGTCGCCGGAGGCCGGTGGGCTCTTTTTACCGCAAATTGCGGGAAATTGCGAACTCGCCGATTGCGGAAAGATCGCGGGCAGACGAGTGCACTTGTTTTGGGGGGCGGTCAGTTGGGCTCGTCGATGGAGATCAACTGCACGTGCTCTTCAGCCGGAGCGTTACCCGGCGGCAAAAAGTCGGCGGCCTCTTGCGGTTGTTGCTCTGCGCCGGCGGGCTGCGTGGCGGCCTCAGCCGGCTGCGTAG
>JBJKSL010000276.1:0-2804 GCA_046704145.1 Phycisphaerae bacterium | reverse complement strand
GGTTATGAGCCTCACGCGGAGCATCCTTCGTAGCGGGGTGACTGCATGTCGCGGAATGAATGTTCATCAATCGATCTGTTCCACAAGAGCCGGATCAACTTCCGTCGCCACCGCTTGGCCGAGCATCTCGACCTGCAGCACCAGACGCGTAACCCCATCTCGCCGTACCACAATGCCCTGCACCCCCCGCAACGGCCCTGCAGTGATGCCGCAACGCGTGCCCGTCCGCAGATAGGGATACGGATCGAAGCCGTTCGGGCATGACAAGGCATTGAGGATCTGCGTCAACTCGTGCACCAGCTTCGTCTGATCCGGCACGGAGATCACGTTCGCAACATGCGACGTGGTCAAAGCCTGATACCGGGCATTCACATCCCCCGCGAAAAACAGATATCCCGGAAACAGCGGAATCATGCCCCGAAACCGCCGGCCGCGTATGACCGTCGTGCGTTCAGTCATCGGCAGGAAGTACCCGATCTGCCGACTCAACAGATCCACGGCCAACGCCTTCTCGTGGCGAGAGCGGGTGTGAGCCACCCACCAAGGGCCCGTGATATCGGCGATCGTATCGGATTGCGGACTGAGAGTCGGAGGATTCTTGTGTAGAGCAATCATGGTTACAGATAGAGCCTGAGCAGATGCACTTCGTCCCCGTCGGTTACCCGTCTCGGGGCACCAACAACCAGGATGCACCATCTCCCAAACGCATCAGGCATTCGCTGAAGCGTCACCGCCTGATGCGTTGTTCGCCAGATCACCTTCCCTGACGTTGCGACGAGCCAACCGCTAAGATGTTTAGCTTGCGATTATCCCATCCCGTGCCGGTTCTGACTCACCGTCCAAGGACATGAGCACGCCCTTGTGCTCCCTAAGGTGAGTTCCCACATCCACTGTACTCCGCAGCAAAGCACGACACGTGATAACCTTTCCCTTCGATAGGCTAATCGTCCCAGGCTCGGTTGCACGCACCTTGTTACCGACTGCTGAGGGTATCCTCGTCGCTGGCCAGCGACCACCCAGTCCTCGCCCTGGAGCCGGTGAAAGACTACGACCGTGGTGACACATTTTCCGCAGTACTCTCTACAGTGAAACAACGGAACTTATTGTGAAGCATGATGGTGTGCTCATCGACCAAGATCGCACACATGGGCGTCGCACCTTCTGCGAAGCAGAATAATTCAGTACACCCCCGGGCGGTGTCAGAGGTTATGTCC
This sequence comes from Phycisphaerae bacterium, assembly GCA_046704145.1. Taxonomy (GTDB): domain Bacteria; phylum Planctomycetota; class Phycisphaerae; order UBA1845; family PWPN01; genus JACQVT01. The sequence goes on along the minus strand of JBJKSL010000276.1, from coordinate 1,590 downwards.
TGAGGCCCAAATCGCAACGGAAGACAGACTGATGGGTAGTATTGACTAGATGTCGCCGCAACGGTCGAGATGATCTGCACGCGGTGAAGAAATGGAACGCATCTCTACGCACGCGCGTCGCCTAAGACGATGCCCTAAGCATGTCCCTCGCGTGGCCACCTGCCGCTCGCCTACTCACGAACCGCGAGAGTTGAAATACTGCGGGACCGGCCTCCCGCTGGTCCGCATCAACCAGAGGGAAACCGGTCCCACATGAAATCTACAGAACAGCGGGTGCGTTTAGTAGTCCGCATCTTTCTCGAGCGTCTGCACGGCCAGGTCCGGCCGATCGCTGATGATCACGTCGACCCCGATGCGTGCCAGGTAGGTCATGTCTTCCACGTCGTCCACCGTCCAGACGAACACGTTCAGGCCGCACTCATGGGCCAGCTTCACGAAGCCCGGATCGACGTGCGGCACCGAGGTCCCCACCGCCGACGCCCTGATCCGCAAAGCCTCCGCGATGGTCTTACGCCAGGCAGCCCGGTCCACGCCCGGGTCCTCCACCAGCCAGGTGGTCGGCAGCAGCGGCTCGAGCTTGGCGATATCTTCCACGGCCTTGGCGTAGAACGAGAAAATCATCAGGTCCTGCGGAGCCGTGCCGCTCTGGCGGATTACCTCCAACACCTGCGGTGCTATTGACTCCTCCTTGATCTCGACCACCAGGCGCATCTTGCCCTTCATGAAGTCCAGCAACTCGCGCAGTGTCGGGATCTTCTCGCCCTTGTACTCCGGTGACTTCCACGAGCCCGCATCCAGCTTCTTGATCTCCGCCAGAGTCAGATCGCCCGGCCGGGCTTTGACGCCCGTGGTCCGCAGCAAGGTACGATCGTGAAAGATGATCGGTACGCCGTCCTTGGTCAGGTAGGTATCGCATTCGGCCATCTCCGCACCGGTCTTCACCGCCAACTTGTAGCTGGCCAGCGTGTTTTCCGGCGCCACCCAAGACAACCCCCGATGCCCGACGACCAACGGCCGAGTCCGAATCCTGTCCGCCGATTCATCCGCCTTTTCAAGATCCTGAACCGCGACGCGATCGATCATAACGCTTGCTCCGCCCAATCTGAGCGCCACTTGGCCATCATGCTTGAACTCGTCCGCGCGATAAGAACGAATCACCAGCTTGCCATCGATGTACCCGCGAATCCACCGGCCCGCGGCTTCGATGCGCACGAGATGCGAGCCGGCCTTGTCGAAGATCTTCGCCGCCCGGGCGGCTCGCAAGACGTTCCAATCACTGGTACCGATTTTGTGACTGGCGATCTCCACCCCGTTGCTCTTGTTGGTGTTCTGGCGGACGGTGAACTGGATACCGGGAGCCGAGTCACCGCCGTCACGCACCACAAGCCCAAACCATCGCGAGGCGTCTTTGCCGGACATAAACTCGAGTTCAACCTCGGCAGCGACGTCCTCACCTCGCTTGCTCAGCAGTAACAGGCCCTGGCCGTTGTCGCCCGGCTTGCCCTGCAGCCTGCCGTCAACGATCTGCCACGAGCCGCTGACCGCCTTCCATGCAGCGGGCAACACGGTTTGCTGCTTGGCCGTGAACAC
>JBJKSL010000275.1:0-3457 GCA_046704145.1 Phycisphaerae bacterium | reverse complement strand
TGTGGATGGTCTTGGCGTGGCAGGCCACACGCTCGCCGCGTCGGCCGTAGAGCAGCCAGCCGTCGGCGGTGATGACGTTGGCGGAAATGCCGATGGGGTTGGCGAAGCGGTCCCAGCCGATGCGGTCGCCGAGGGCGTGGTTGAGGTAGTTGGTGCAGTAGAAGGTGGCGTAGTCGGTCGGCCCAGCCTCCAATATGAGGCTGTCGTCTTCTATCCGATGGCCGAGGTATCGGACCATGTCGCCGTTGAAGAGCATGCCGCCGCGGCGGGTGACCTCCTCTACGTGTTGCGGCCAGTCGAGCTTGAGTTGCTCCACCTGTGGGTCGGCCGGCTCGGTGTTTTCACGCCAGAGGACGCGGATTTGGCCGGGAAGGAAGCGGCCGAGAACGTCAATGGTGAATGGCGGCTGCGGCATGGTTTGCCTTTACCGTGTCGGTGAACTTCGAGGCTGCACATTCCCACCCATCGCGAAGCGCGAGGGATGGGGCACCCGGCCGCTCATCCGAGGCCCTTCCGCATTGCTGGCATCCGGGCTCGCGGTGGTTTAGGATACTGGCTTCGGCCCGCCATGGGGCGGGTGTACGGTCCAGGAGCAATGGTACTATGGACAACGCACAAACGCCCAGCATCGTCGGGGACCTCGTCGTACGCAAGCAGCGGTTCGCGATTATCGTGAGCCGATTCAACGAGTTCGTCAGCTCGCGGCTGTTGGCGGCGGCCATCGATACGCTCGAGAGGCATGGGGCCGACCGGACGAATATCACGACCGTCTGGGTGCCGGGCTCGTGGGAACTACCGTTGACTGCGGCCAAGGTCGCCGAGACGGGCCGATTCGAGGCTATCATCTGTTTGGGATGCATTATTCGCGGCGACACTCCGCATTTTGACTACGTTGCGGCAGAGGCGGCCAAGGGCATCGCCCAGGCGGGTCTGCAATCCAAGTTGCCGGTGGTCTTCGGGGTGCTGACGACGGAGACGCTCGAACAGGCTGTCCAGCGAGCCGGAGCCAAGTCGGGCAACAAGGGGGCGGATGCGGCGTTGGTCGCCATCGAGATGTCCAATCTGTTCGCGGCCTTGGCGGCGAGCAAGGGGTGAAGAGCTCTGAAATCTGAGCTCTGAACCAGAAAAGAAATTGAATCGACGTATTGCCAGCTAACAGCCAAGAGCTAACTGCTTTATTGTTCTTTCTCAGCATGAAAAAGCAGAAACACCAGGCCAGGATTATTGCCCTGCAGGGGCTTTATCAATTGGACATGCAGCGGGCGGCGGCGGATGCCGATGTGGTGCAGGTGATCTCGCCGCTATTGGCGGAGGAGCCCGTGCCGCCCGAGGTGGCGACCTATGCCCGGCAACTGGCCGCCGGTAGCTGGGTCGGTCGTGAAAAGTACGATGCGATGATCGCCAGCGTGGCGAGTCATTGGGACGTGTCGCGTATGGCGGTGGTGGATCGCAATGTTCTGCGCCTGGCACTGTACGAGCTTGTCGAGCAGCCGGACGTGCCGGTGCGGGTCATCATGGATGAGGCCATCGAACTCGGCCGAGAGTTCGGTGCGGCGGAAACGCCACAATTCATAAACGGTGTGCTCGACGCGGTGTGGAAACAGCACGAGACGTGCAGGATTGCCCGGCCGTTGGAGAACCCGGGATCAAGTTGAGAAGTAGGAAGTGGGAAGTGAGAAGCGTTTCTCACGCTTGCGGGCAAAGCTCCGGTTCTTGTTACGGTTTTCTGGCTAACAGCTCATAGCTGACAGCTCAAAGCTTTCTTCAAAAATGGGTCTATTCGATCGCTTCAAACAGGGATTGGCCAAGACGCGCGACAAGATTGGGCGCAGTTTTCGCTCGGTGTTGCCGTTCGGCCGCAAGATTGACGACGCCGTCATCGACCAGTTGGAAGAAACCATGCTGGCCGACGACATGGGGCCGATGGTGACGGCAAGACTTGTCCAGGAGGTTCGCGCCGCCTACAAGTCCGGCCAGATCAGCGAGACGCAAGAGATCATCCCCTTCCTGCAGAAGCAAATCGTGTCCTATTGGCCTGAAGCCGACCGGCAGCTCAACTTCGCCGAGTCCGGGCCGACGGTAATTCTCGTGGTGGGCATCAACGGTTCAGGCAAGACCACCAGCGTGGCCAAGCTGTGTCAGCATCTGCACAACAACGGTAAAAAGGTAATCCTCGCCGCGGGCGACACCTTCCGGGCGGCGGCGGTCGCACAACTCACCGAGTGGGCGAATCGACTGGGCGTGCAGATCGTCAAGCACGATCAGGGGGCCGATCCGGGGGCGGTCGCGTACGACGGTTGCGAGGCAGCGGCGGCTCGCGGGGCGGATGTGCTCATCATCGATACTGCCGGCCGACTGCACACGCAGGATCACCTCATGCGCGAGCTGAACAAGATCCAGCGTGTGGTCGAGAAGAAGATCCCCGGCGCGCCGCACGAGGTGCTGCTGGTGCTGGACTCGACCATCGGCCAGAACGCCATCAACCAGGCGAAGATCTTCAGCCAGACGGTCAAGGTCACCGGTCTGTTCCTGGCCAAGCTCGACGGCTCAGCCAAGGGCGGCATCGTCATCGGCATCCGCGATCAGATCAACATCCCCGTTAAGTTCGTCGGCCTGGGCGAAACTCCCGCGGACATCGAGCCCTTCGACCCCGAAACCTTCGTGCAGGCTCTGTTCTCGAGCGAGAACGGCCGAGCCTAAATCATTATTCGCGATTCAATGCCGCCTCCATGTGGGACCGGCTTCCAGCCAGTCATTTGGACCGGCAAGATTCCGGTCCTCCACAAGAAGAAAACGCTGCGTATTTGTGAACAAGGATTGAACCGAATACTCGCCTGCTTTTGCGTACCGCTCGGCCGGGCAGGGCACCGCTGTGCTCGCCATTGCGGATAACCGGTGTACCGTTTACCAGTACGTGGGCGACCCCGGTCGCATACTGAAGCGGCCGATCAAAGGTGGCGTTGTCGCGGATGGTGGCGGGATCGAAGACCACGACATCGGCGAAGTAACCAGGTGCGAGTCGGCCGCGACGGTCAAGCCTGAGGTTGTCCGCGGGGAATGAGGTCAGCCGGCGTATGGCCTCTTCGAGGGGGATCAGTCTCTCATCGCGCACGTATCGGCCGAGCAGACGGGCGAAGCTGCCGTAGGTCCGCGGGTGCCCGTTACGCTTGAGGAATACGCCTTCGTTGCTGATCGAGCCGCAGTCGGAGCAGAAGCTCATCCACGGTTGGCGGATCTCCTCGCGGACGTTGTCCTCGGACATGGAGAAGAACACGGCAGCGATGCGGCTGTCGTCCTCGATGACCAGGTCCATGGCGACCTCTTCCGGCGGGCGGCCGCGCATGGCGGCGATCTCGGCCAGCGACTTGCCGGTCAGCGGCTTGAGGTGCTCTTGCTTGAAGCCGATCAGCAGGATGCCGCTTGGTCCGCCCGCGCAGACATATCCGTTGTCCCAGGT
>JBJKSL010000274.1:0-4530 GCA_046704145.1 Phycisphaerae bacterium | reverse complement strand
TAAAAAAGGCGTAACCGACGCACGCCGGGGACGTCTGTGGAGCAAGCTGGCGCGGGCCATCATCGTGGCGGCCAAAGCAGGTGGCGGCGACCCCGATGCCAACCTCACCTTGAGATACGCGATCGATGCAGCCAAGGCAGCCAACATGCCCAAGGACACCATCGAGAACGCGGTCAAGAAAGGTGCGGGGGGCTCTGATGCCGAGCAGTATGAGACGATCTACTATGAAGGCTACGGCGCGGGCGGCGTCGCGGTGCTCGTGCACTCGCTGACCAACAACCGCAACCGCACGGCCCCGGAAATCAAGAAGATCTTCGAGCGGGCGGGCGGCGCGATGGGCGCGTCCGGCTGCGTAAAGTGGATGTTCGCGACCAAGGGCATCGTGATTGTGCCGCAGTCCGCTGCGGACGAGGACAAGATCGCAGAGATCGCACTCGACGCCGGGGCGGAGGATTATCAACTGCAGGGCGACGTCTGGGAGATCACTACGTCGGCCGAAAGCTACGAGCCGCTACGGCAGGCCCTGGCCGCGGCGAAAATCGAGCCGGATTCTTCGGAGCTGTCCATGGTGCCGTCGACTCGTGTTACCGTCGACGCCGATAACGGCCAGAAGGTTCTGCGGCTGATCGACAACCTCGAAGATCACGAAGACGTGCAAGACGTGTACGCCAACTTCGATATCCCTGATGAAGTCATGGCGGAGATGGAATGATACTTGCGGGATAGACCTTCAGACCTCTGAAACCTGTAACTTGAAACTTGGACTCCGACTCACCCACTCCCGATCTTTCCGTCACCGTCAACGGTCTGCGTCTGCCGAACCCGTTGATGATCGCCTCCGGTCCGCCCAGTACGAACGCCAACGTCATCGCCAAAGCTTTCGACGAGGGCTGGGGCGGCGTGGTCACCAAGACATGCTGCCTGCGTGCCGAGCGCATTATTAACGTCGCTCCGCGCTACGCGCGCATGCGGGCTGAGGGCAACGGCGAGATCTACGGGTGGGAAAACATCGAGCTGATCAGCGATCGGCCGTTTTCAACCTGGCTGGCGGAATTCCGTTGGCTCAAAGAGCAGTATCCCGACCGCATGCTGGTCGCCTCAATCGCCGAGGAATACAGCCGCGACGCCTGGGTCGAAATCGTCGAGCGCGTACAGGCTACCGGCGTGGACGCCCTCGAGCTCAACCTCTCCTGCCCTCACGGCCTGCCCGAGCGCAACATGGGCTCTGCCATGGGTCAGGATGCGGAGCTCACCGCCCAAGTCTGCGAGTGGGTGACCTCGGTCGCGACCGTGCCGGTCTGGGCCAAGCTCACACCGAACGTCACGCACATCGTAGAGCCCGGCCGGGCCGCACTGTCCGCCGGCGCCCACGGCCTCAGTGCCATCAATACGCTACTGTGCGTAATGGGCGTGAATCTGGACACTCTTCGCCCCGAGCCTACCGTCGAGGGGCACAGCATGCCCGGCGGCTACTCCAGCAAGGCCATCCGTCCCATCGCTCTGCGCATGGTGATGGAACTGGCCCGTCTGCGGCGTGATGAGTTTCCCAATGCTGCGATCAGCGGCATCGGCGGCATCGAAACCGGCGAGGACGCCGCGCAGTTCATACTGCTCGGCGCCGATACGGTGCAGGTGTGCACCGGCGTGATGAAGTTCGGCTATGAACTCGTGCATCCCATGCTGAAATCGCTCACCGCCTTCATGCACAAGCACGGCTTCGCGTCCATCGAGGAGTTTCGCGGCCACAGCCTGCAATACTTCACCAGCCACGCCGACCTCGTCCGTCGGCAAGCCGCTCGCCTGGCCGGCCGTAACGGCGATAACGGACATACGCATCACCGGGATAGCGACTGGCAAGCCGATCAGGTTACATCCCAAAGCGAAAAACTCACCCAAGGCTGAAGGGCATTCGCCCTTAAGCACACAAGGTCGAGCAAAGAAACGCAATTTCGATTAAGCTGCGCCTGCTGGACCATTGCCAGTTGGTACAGGCATAATACGCATTCAGGTACTTTTGCGCGCGGCGGGTGCCACGTAAGTCTATTCCGGACGGTGCTTGGGCCGCCGCGGCGGGCACGAGTTTCAAGTGTGATGGGTATAAGTTGGAGGCAGGAACATGCGGATGGGACGAATCGGCGGACGCATTCTGTGTGCGATGATGGCCTTTGCGACCTTGGCGCCGACGCTGGCGCGGGCCGCCGACCAGCGGAACATCGTGTTCATCCTGGTTGACGACATGCGTTGGGACAGCATGAGCGCGGCCGGACATCCATACATAAAGACACCCGCCATCGATAAGCTGGCCGCTGGCGGCGTGTGGTTCCAGAACGCTTTCGTTACGAGTTCGCTTTGCTCGCCCAGTAGAGCATCCTTTCTGACCGGCACCTACGCGCATCGCCACGGCGTGATCAACAACAGCACTCTGCTCGACCCCACCCTGCCGACTTTTCCGGTGCTGCTGAGCAAGGCCGGCTATCAGACGGCGTTCTTCGGCAAGTGGCACATGGGGGCAACAACGGACAAGCCGCAGCCCGGCTTCTCAAGGTGGGTGAGCTTTCGTGGCCAAGGCGACTACTGGAAGAACGAGTTCAACATCGACGGCAAGGAACAGCACGTGGACGGCTACGTTACCGACGTGCTGACCGACATGGCCACCGACTGGATCAAGGCCAACCGCGACAAGCCTTTCATGCTCTATCTGTCGCACAAGGCCGTCCACGGAGTGTTCTCGCCGGCAGAGCGGCACAAGAACCTCTACGCGGATGCGGACATCACCCTGCCGCCGTCCAGTGCGAACACGCCTGAGAATTACAGTCGCAAGCCGCGATGGATGCGCGAGCAGCGCAACAGTTGGCACGGGGTGGACGACGCCTGGTTCAAACGCATGACCGTCGTCGAGATGATGCGCGAGTACGCGCGCACGCTGCAGGCCGTCGACGATAGTACGGCCCGTGTGATGGACACCTTGAAAGAGGCCGGCGTTTACGACAAGACGCTGATCATCTTCGCCAGCGATAACGGCTTTATGTTTGGCGAGCACGGCCTCATCGACAAGCGCTGCATGTACGAAGAGTCGATTCGCGTGCCGATTATCGTCTCGTGCCCCGGGCTCATCGAGAGCGGCCGAAAACTAGACGAGATGGTGCTTAACATCGACGTCGCCCCCACGATTGTCGAAGCGGCCGGTCTGCCGGTGCCCAAGGAGATGCAAGGCCGATCCCTCCTGAGCCTGGCCGAGGGCAAAGCCGATGCCACCACGTGGCGGAAATCATTCCTCTATGAGTACTTCTGGGAGCCGGCCTATCCCGAAACGCCTTCCATGCTGGGCGTGCGGACCGACACGCAGAAGTTCATCGAGTACCAAGGTGTCTGGGACTCGAACGAACTGTACGATTTGCAGAAAGATCCGCACGAGATGCACAACCACATCTCCACCAGCCACCGTAAGGTCGTGACTGTCGATCCCGATTATCGGCAGGCCTACCACGATTTGCGCGCGGAACTGCGCCGGCTGACGAAAGAGACCGGGGCACTCGATCTGCCCAGTTGGCGAAGGTAACGACAAACAGGTCTACCGCTGCTTAGCGTGCGAAAGATCGTGCCCGAGAGTGTTCCTGGGCCACACCTTTCCATGCGCATCAAAGCCGACGCGCAGTATGGCCGGGCGTTCCGTGAACGGCGCGTTCCTGCTGTTGCCGAAGAAGGTGCTCCACCAGTTCCCCTGCCGGTCGCGGAAGAACATGTTGTGTCCGCCGTGGCGCACGGCGAGGTAGCGATCGCTCCAGGGTCCGGTCAGCTTGTCGGCCGTCGCGATCATGCAGTGGTAGTCCTCGCCAATAAAATCCGCGCAGGACAGGTAGTACTTGCCGTTGGCCTTGAAGATGAAGGCTCCTTCGAAGCCCACTTGATTTGCGTTGGCCGGCTTGAGCAGTCGCGGCTTTTCCGCCAGGCCGCTGAGATCCTCTTTGAGCCTGGCGATCTTGCCGTTCTGGAAGACGAAGTACACCTTGCCGTCATCGTCTTGAAACAGCGACGCGTCGATTTCATTCGTCAACGGCCCCGAAGGATGCACATCAACATAAGGTCCCTCGGCCTTGCCGCTGGTGCTCCTGAGCAGGCCCGTGCCGCCCGTCTTCGGATAGTTGATGCAGTAGGCGATGTAGAATGTCCCTTTCAGGTAGTGCAGTTCCGGAGCCCACAGTGCGCGACAACCGTCCACGACCTTTTTTTGCCAAGTGGCATCCTTGTCAAACGACCACACGAGGCCCATCGACTCCCAGTGCTTCAAATCCTTCGACTTCCAGATGCGAATGCCCTCGTTGGTCTTCCACCAGGTTGGCGCACCGGTCGTGCCCGTCAGATAGTACATGTCAGGCGTGACGCAAATGCAGGTATCGCGGACGGGATAGTCGAGCAAGGGCTTCAGCTTGGCGGGAAGCTCTGCGCTCGGTCGTGAAGTCGCCAAGGTCGGCGTCGCGTCGGCCGCCACAAGCGCGACTGGTGTCAACGACGCCACCAGCAGCATTATAG
>JBJKSL010000273.1:0-4579 GCA_046704145.1 Phycisphaerae bacterium | reverse complement strand
CCTACATCTGGATTTTCCGCACGGGCGAGTTTGATCCGGAGAAAGTGAAACGCGACGCGGCCACCATTCAGCAGTACTATCGCGATCGCGGCTATCTCGACGCCGAGGTCAGTTGGGCACCGGAGTTCCAGGGCGTTGCCCGCGAGAATGTGACTATCGTCATACGCATCAACGAGGGCATCCGCTACGCCATTCGCGAGATTCGCTTCAAGGGCAATACCGTTTTCAGCGACGAGGAACTGCAGTCGGCCATGGTGCTCAAGCCGGGCGATTACCTGGTGCAGCCGCGGCTGGATACGGACATCAAGAACCTCGAGACGCTGTACGGAACCATCGGCTACATCGAAGCGAAGATCACGGCCAGTTGGGTGTTTGCTGAAGAGCCCGGCATGGTGGTGCTGACTCTGAACGTTGTGGAAGGCAACCAGTTCTGGGTCGGCTGGATCGAGGTCAACGGCAACTATCACACGCAGGAAAAGGTCATCCGCCGCGAGCTTCGCTTCTATCCGGAAGAGATCTACAACATCACCAAGGTTCGCGAATCGGAGAAGCGGCTGAAAGAAACGGGTCTGTTCTCGGAAGTGAACATCGAGCCGGTGGTGCCGGCGGAGAACCCGCAGCACGTGCGCGACGCGCTGGTCAGCGTTACGGAGAGCTCGCAGACATCTCAGTTCATCGCGGGCATTGGGGCCAGCAGCGACAACGGCCTGGTTGGCAACATTCAGGTGAAGAACACGAACTTCGACATCACCGACTGGCCGCGAAGCTGGAGCGAGTTCTTCCACGGGCGAGCGTTCCGCGGAGCGGGGCAGACCATGTCGCTACAGTTCGAGCCGGGCACCGAGTTCACGCGGGCTCGCGTGGACTTCCGCGAGCCTTACCTGATGGACATGCCCATCGGCTTCAACACCAGCGTGTACCTGTTCGACCGGGGGCGTGACGGCTATGACGAGCGGCGCATAGGCGGCAGCTTCAGCTTCGATCACAAGTTCGAGAAGGGCGTATTGAAGAACTGGCTGGCCGATCTGGCCTTCCGGGCCGAGTACGTGGACGTTCGCGATCGCGAGAGCTTCGCGGCCAAGGACATCCGCGATGTGGAAGGCGGCAACTATCTGTCGAGTGCCAAGCTGAGCATGATTCACGACACGACGGACAGTCGCTTCGATCCCAGCCGCGGCCACATCTTCAGTGCCGGCTACGAGCAGGCTGGGGCCATGGGCGGCGACTTCTTCTACGGCAAGGTTACCGGCAAATTCGTGCAGCATTTCACGCTGGCGACCGACGAGCAGGATCGCAAGAGCGTGCTGTCGTTCCGCGCCGAGGCCGGTGAGATTCTGGGCAATGCGCCGGTGTTCGAGCGGTTCTATGCGGGCGGCATCGGATCGATCCGCGGATTTGGCTTCCGCGGGATCGGCCCGCGGCAAGGGTTGCGGCACAACCGCGTCGGCGGCGACTTTACAATCCTGACTGGTGCCGAATATTCGTTCCCGCTGTATGCCAAGGCGGTCCGCGGCGTGTTCTTTTCGGACATGGGCACGGTGGAGAAGGATTTCGGCCTGACCACGTGGCGAGCGTCGGTTGGTGCCGGTGTGCGGCTTACGCTGGATATCCTGGGCACGGTGCCGATGGAGTTTGACCTGGCCATCCCGGTCAGCAAGGCTGACGACGACGACGTGCGTTACTTCAACTTCTTCGTGGGTCTACCGTTCTTCTAAGATGAAGAGTGTTGCCCGCAGATAAAGCAGATTGAAGAAGTATTTGGCCGCAAAAAGGCGCAGAAGGCGCAAAGAGGAAGAACCGTTTCTATTCCCTTTTGTGCCTTCTGCGCCTTTTTGCGGCCAGTTTCTCTTGTGATATCAAAGGCCGCACGGGCTGAAGCCCGCGGCTCGCGATCAGCTTGGCGGCAGGGCTGGGGTTGTATCCGTGCTGCTGGCCGTGGCCGAGCGCATGCGGGCGCGGCGGACGGTCGGCGGGGTGCTGCCGGCGGCGTCGTTACGCTGGTTGTCGCGCGGGATGGCGATGACGCCGGTCCGCGAGAGCTGCTTGATGCCGTAAGGGCGGCACAGCTCGATAAAGGCCTCGATCTTCTCTTCCGGCCCGGTGAGCTGGATCAGCACCGACTTGGCTCCCACGTCAACGATGCTGGCGCGGAAGATGTCGGTCACGTCGCGCAATTCGCTGCGTTTCTCCGGCGGGCAGTGCACGCGGATGAGCAGCAGGTCGCGCTGCACGCAATCCTGCTCGGACAGGTCGCGGACCTTGACCACGGTGACGATTTTGCCGAGCTGCTTGCGGATCTGCTCCATGGTCAGGTCGTCGCCGGTGGAGACGATGACCATGTGGGAGAGCTGGGGGTCCTCGGTGCGGCCGACCACGAGTGAATCGATGTTGAAACCGCGGGCGGCGAACATGCCGGCGATGTGGGCGAGCACGCCCGGTTCGTTCTGGACCAGCACGCTGAATATGTGCTTGTGCATTGCTGTTTTCCTCAACCCTTGCGGGAGAAATTCATTGTTTTAGCCGCGTTTTGTGCGGCGAGTTCCTTTACGATGTTTCGCGGGAAGGGATTCCCGCGAGAGTGCGTGCGGGAAAGGATTCCCGCACGAGCATAGTTACGTTGTTTTGCGGGAACGGAGTCCCGCACGTCGGCCGCGCGTCGGTCAATTTGCGGCCGCTTTCTGTGCTGCTTCGTCCCAGCGGACGGGGTGCAGCTGATCGAACGGCAGCAGGTCCGGATGGATGATGCCGCCAGACATCACCCATTTGACGGCCTGTTCGACCGTCCAGTCGGTTTCGGATACTTCTTCCAACGGCACGAGCTGCATGTACCCCGTCGTCAAGTACGGGGTGTAGGGGATAAAGATGCTGCCGATCTGGCGGCCGCTGTCCTGGTCCTTCATGACCGAAGTCAGGAAGGCCACCCGCTTGTAGCCTGGTGCGGGGAAGTCGATGAGCACGACGCGTTGGAAGTTCATGGACTGAAAACCGCCGACGGCTACCACGATCTGCTTGATCGACTTGTAGATGGTCTTGACCAGCGGCAGGCGCTCGAAGCCGCGCTCGAAGAAGCTGATGATTCGGCGTCCGAACACGTTGGCGGTAAACACACCCAGGATGTACAGGATGAACAGGGTCAGCAGCACGGCCAGCACCGGCACCAGCCAGGTCAGGGTGCTCTGGCTGAGCACGCCGGCGGAGGCACCGGGGATCTTGTCCAGCACGTAGTTCAGCTTGCGGACAATGTCGTCGATCACAACCATCTTGTCCGGATCGAGCTGGGCATCCGGCGTGCGGCGGAGGAGTTCCGTCAGTGCGTCGCGGATTACGTGGGCCTGGAGGGCCAACTTGTAGTCCGGCGGCAACACGTGCGGATGGGCCCCCTGCTGCACGCGTTGGGCGATCCACCAGGCGATAGGCTCGGTGGCTGACCGCATGGTATCGAACACGAACTTCACGATCAGCCAAGTCACCCAAATCGGCACAACCAACAGCAGACCGGCGACGATTCGCGTTCGCAACAACGAGCGCACGGCGAACATCGGACCTCGCGGCTGCGGCATGGGAGCCGGGTTGCCTGGCGGCGGTACTGATGTGTGCTGGTCGTTCACGGCGTATCCTCAGTCGTCGAGCATATATCCCACCCCTTGAGTACAAGGGATGGGGCACCCCTCAAGCACCCAGGGCAAGCCTGCCCTGGGCTTTAGGTCATGCCGCCCTTTAGGCCATGCCGCCCATTTCCATCTCGTGCAGGCTCTTGCCTACCGCAACCATGGGATACACGTTCTCCTTTGGGCAGACGTGCACGTCCATGACCACGGGGCCGGGGGTGGACAGCATGCGACGGATGGCGTCGGGCAGATCCTTGGGATCCTTGACGTCGATGCCCGTGCAATTAAAGGCCTCGGCCACCTTGGCGAAGCTGGGATTGCTCATGGGGGTGGCCATGTAGCGCTTCTCGTAGAAGAGTTCCTGCCACTGGCGGACCATGCCCTGGTAGGAGTTGTTGAGGATCACAACCTTGACCGGGATCTGGTACTCGCCGGCGGTGGCCAGTTCGTTGCAGGTCATGAGGAAGCTGCTGTCTCCGTCGATATCGATGACCGGGCGATCGGGCCGGCCGACGGCGGCGCCGAGTGCAGCGGGGAAGCCGTAACCCATGGTGCCGAGGCCGCCGGAGGTTATCATCTGCCGCGGAAAACGCCAGCGGTAGAACTGGGCGGTCCACATCTGGTGTTGGCCGACGCCGGTGGTGATGATGGCGTTGCCCTCGGTGATGTTGGAGATTTCCTCGATCACCTGCTGGGGCTTGATTACGCCGTCAGCCGAGCGATAGCTGAAGGGATAGCGTGATTTCCATTTGCCGATCTGCTCGAACCAGGCGGTGCGCGGCTGATGCTCGATCAGCGGCAGCAGTTCGGCCAGCACGGCCTTGGCGTCGCCCACCACGGGGATATCCACGTCGACATTCTTGCTGATGCTCGAAGGATCCACGTCGATGTGGATGATCTTGGCCTGCGGGGCGAAGGCTTCGAGCTTGCCGGTGACACGGTCGTCGAAGCGTGCACCGACCGCGATGAGC
>JBJKSL010000272.1:0-3538 GCA_046704145.1 Phycisphaerae bacterium | reverse complement strand
GTGTTGGGCGCCTACGCAGCCATGTGGAAAGCGGTGCGGCCGCAGCGCTGGGTGGTGTTGTCGGCATTGAGTTCGATCGCCTTCTATCTGACGGCGTTGAATACGGTGGCTTCGCTACCGACGCCACTGCGTTGGAGCGGCATCGCGGCGTTGCTGATGGGCGTTTGGGTGCTTGGCAGTATTGTCCCGGGCCTGCTGCGGAAGCGGCGGGCCGAATGGCAGCTGGTGCTCGAGGCTTGTGCGACGACCGCGGCGGTGTTCTTGGCGGAGGCGATCTATCTGCAGTTCGAGCACGAGTGGATCGGGGTTGGCTGGTCGGGCGAACTCGTGTTGATGGCAGCAGTGTGGAGTCTGCTGCAGTTCAAAGAGACGAGAGCGATGATCTGGGTAACCACAGGCGCGGTGCTGATAAGGCTCTTGAACCCAGCGGTGTTTGAGTATCGGCTCAGCGAGGACTTGTTGGCGAATTGGCTATGGTACGGATATGGCGTGCCGGTTGTGGCGTTCGTGGCGGCTTCGGTGTGCGTCCGGGCCTGGAAGGAACGGTATCTGAGCACGGCGTTGGAGGGGTGTGCAGTCCTCATCGGCCTGCTACTCGTCACAGGCGAGGTGCGGCAGTACTTTCATCCAGGGCACATTGCCACGTTACGGTTTGAGTTGAACGAGTGGGGAGCAATCTCGGCGGCGTGGTTGGTGGCGGGATGTGGTCTGCTGGTGACGGGAGGAGGGTGGCCGCGAGAGGCCCTGCTGTATGGCGGTCGTATTGCTGCTGGGCTAGGGGTGCTGCAGGCAGTTCTGGTACAGGGGGCGGTACAGAATCCGATTGCTGTGCATTTGCCGGTGGGCAGTACTCCGGTGATCAATTGGCTCCTATTCGTGTATGGAGTCCCTGGTGCCTTGGCTCTTGCGGCGGCGGGAATCCTGCTGCGTCAGGCGGACTGGCGAAATGCACGGTGGATCGGGGCCACTGGGCTGTTGCTTGTTTTCATGCTGGTAACGCTGGAGGTGCGACAGGCTTTCCAGGGCAACTATCTCGATCGGGGGCCCACGACTCAGGCAGAGCAGTACGCCTATTCGTTAGCTTGGATTATCCTCGGTGCGGTGCTGCTTGTTTTGGGTGTACTGACAGGCGGAGTGGTGCTGCGGTACGCGTCGCTGGTGGTGATCCTGCTGGCCGTGGGCAAGGTGTTTCTGTTCGACACCGCACATCTGAAGGATCTGTACCGAGTGGTTTCCTTCCTCGGCTTGGGTGTGAGCCTTTTAATGCTGGCGTATGTGTATCAGCACTTCGTATTCCGCAAGAGCGAGCGGGCGGGCGAGAGGCCGTTGGCCTTGTGATGCTGGGGAAGCGGATTCTCGCGCCGAGCGCAGGGGGGGCACGCATCCGGCTGGCCGAGGTTTAGTCGAAGAGTTTCTGCTGGCCGGGCGTGGACGTTTCGCTGCGGTGGATGACGTCCTGGGCCTCGGTGATGAGTTCGCCGAGGGCTTCGAACCTCCGATACACGCTGGCGAATCGCACGTAAGCGATCTGATCGATTTCTCGCAGGTAGTCGCCGATGATCAGGCCGATGTACTGGCTGGAGACTTCGCGTTCGTTGTTCTTGAAAATGGTGTCCTCGACCTTGTCGACGAGTTGCTCCAGGGTGTTGTCGTCGACGGGACGTTTCCAGCAGGCTCGTTGAAGGCCGCCGAGGATCTTGCCGCGGTCGTAAGGCACGCGGGTGCCGTCGCGTTTGATGACGGTCACGCGGATTTCGTTTTCGGCCCGCTCCTTGGTGGTGAAGCGTTTCTTGCACTTCATGCACTGACGGCGGCGGCGAATGACTTCTCCGCCCTCGCTGAGCCGGGAATCGATGACCTTGTCCTGGTTGATTTCCTTACAGAACGGGCAACGCATGACAGAGTAGTATAACGGAAAGGCTGCTACTAGATATAGTAGGGTGGATAAAAATTTTCGCCGGAAAGCTGCTCGCGAGGGCTTGGCAAAATCCGGGTTCTGGGCAATTTTGGTCATATGGCATCAAGACTTGTCGAAAAAACGGTCGGCCCGGTCCGCTTGGCCGGCTTCAGTATGGCGGGGGAGGAGACGGTCATCGTCCTGCCCGAGATGAACGTGGCTTTTGACGTGGGCCGAGCTCCGCGCGAGCTGATCAGCATTGACTGGGTGTGCCTCTCTCACGGTCATATGGATCACTCGGCCGGGTTGGCTTACTACTTCTCGCAGCGGAATTTTCAGGGCCTGCCGCCCGGCTGCGTGTTGGTACACCACCGGCTGGTATCGCCCATTCAAGACCTCATGCAGGCTTACAGCCGCATCGAGGGCCATCTTTCACCGGCGAGGATCATCGGCGTCGACGAGGACGAAGATGTGACCATCCGTCGCGATCTGGTGGTTCGGCCTTTCCGAGTGCGGCATGCCGGGCCGTCGCTGGGGTTCTCGGTTATCGAGGTGCGCAAGAAGCTGCGGCCGGAACTGGCGGAACTGTCCGGCCTGCAGATCGCGGAGCTGAAAAAGAAGGGCGAGAACGTCGAATATCGGCTGGAGATACCGCGGGTGGCATTCTGTGCGGATTCCGCGGTGGGCAACTACCTGGATCATCCGCACGTGCGCGATGCTGAAGTCTTGATCGTTGAGTGCACCTTCTTTGAGGGCGACCAC
The DNA here is from genome assembly GCA_046704145.1 of Phycisphaerae bacterium. Taxonomy (GTDB): domain Bacteria; phylum Planctomycetota; class Phycisphaerae; order UBA1845; family PWPN01; genus JACQVT01. The sequence continues at coordinate 879 of JBJKSL010000272.1, read as the reverse complement.
CTCGACCGGGCCAACCTAGGCCAGCACACGCACGTGAACGATCTGCCGGCCTTGTACGAGCGGGTCAAGAGTCCGCACGTGGTGATCAGTCATGTGACGCGGCGGACGCCCCTGGGCGAGGCCAAGCGAAGGCTGCACGAGGTACTCAAGCCCGAGGATCTTGCCCGTACCACGCTGCTGATGGATCGTCCGCCGCGCGTGCGGCGAGATGTGAATCCGCCGCCGCAGCCGACCAATTAGGTGTCACAGGGGCGATGTGCAGAGCCATCCCTGATGGGATCGGCATCTTGCCGATGCAGGCTGACCGGCTGGAAGCCGGTCCCACATCAAGAAGGAGCCACCGTATGAATCGACACAAGATCGCACGGATCAACAACGCTCGTATTCGTGGCCTGGAGGGGTTGCACGTCATCACGATCGACGAGCACGGGCGTATCGGCTCGGTGGAGAAGACCGCCGCCCACACGCCGAACGGCGGCGAGGGCCAGATCGATGCGGCCGGCGGGTTGGTGCTGCCCAGCTTCGTAGATCTGCATCTGCACCTGGACCTGGCCTACTCGCTGGACATCGTGCCCGAAAACAAGAGCGGTACGCTGGTTGAGGCCATCGCCTTGTATTCGGAGGCGAAGAAGAGTTTCACGCCCGATAACGTGTGCGAGCGGGCCTTACGGGCCATCCGTGATGAGATGTCGTTCGGGACGGGGGCCATTCGCAATCACGTGGACGTGGGTTCGACGGCGGAACTGCGGTTGTGTGAGGGCGTGCTTGCCGCGCGCGAGGCCGTCAAGGACTGCATCGATATCGAGGTGGTGACCTTCCCGCAGGATGGGGTCATCCGCGACCATGGGGCACTGGATCGCATGCGGGCGGCGATGGAGA
>JBJKSL010000271.1:0-4198 GCA_046704145.1 Phycisphaerae bacterium | reverse complement strand
TCCGGATTGGCCTGGAAGCGTTTGGCAAAATCCTTCGCCACCCCCGCTGAGTGACTCTTGTCGACATCGCACAAGGCCACTAGTTCGACAGTATCGCCGCCAGCTTGCAGAATTGCCTGCAGATCCTGCGGACCTCGAACTCCGCAACCCACCAGGCCGATACGCAGCTTCCCGTTGGCTCCGTTGGCCGCGCGGACGCTGCGGGCATTGGCGGCGGTCAGGGCGACAGCAGTGGCGGTGGATGTACTCAGGAAAGTGCGACGCGAAATCTGGCTGGACATGGTACCCTCTTCCTTAGTGATGCGGTGACGCGGCCGGCCCCCCGAAGCCGGACTTCCGGAGAAACCCAACGGGGGACGCTCAATCGGCCATTATTATGAATTCGAAATTATTGTCAACCCCGAACCATTGAACCAGCAGCCCCACAACCCCCCTGAAACCTTAAACTTGAAACCTGAAACCTGAAACCTGAAACCCCGCCCCTGCTCCCATCCCTCTGGAACCCTTGAACCCTGGAACTCTTGAACCCTCTTCTCTCCAGCATTGACATGCCTCCCACCCGCCGCAAGAATATAAAAGTCCGGTATCCCCCGTTTGGAGGGGGCCTGCCTGTGCTTTGCGGTGAACTGTGAGTCTTTCTTCGCAGGACGTGATACCTCGCTGCATTCGAGTCATCACCCTCGGCTAAGGAGTTTCGTCTATGGCAGTAGCGGCAAGACCCCCGGCAGCGGGCAGCCCAACGGGCCTGAAGGTCGGCTTTGTAGTCTTCGTGTGCCTCACCGTCGCCTCCCTGGCGGGCACCGTCATGCTCTACATGAACCAGGAGCAGCTCACCCAGCAGGCTGAAGCCGCCAAAAAGAGCGCCGAAACCGCCTCCCAGAAGGAACAGGACGCTCGCCAGGCTCTCTCAGCCTTCGCCATGCAGATTCTCGGCAAACAGGCTGAAGACCCCGCCGAGATCACCACCGGGCTCGACAACGCCGCCGCCACCATCTTTGGCAAAGACGCCGCCCGGGCCACCGATATCCAGAAACAACTGGCCGCCTCCGCCCAGATCAAGCGCAATGATCCCTTCGTGACCACCCTCACGAGCCTCTACAAGGCCTATGACAAGCAGGTCGCCGGCTACCAGGCCCTCCAGGCCGATGCGGACACCCTCAAGGCCGACCTCGAAGCCAAGACCAAGGAACTCGACGACGTCCAGAAGCAGTTCACCGCCCAGGCCGAGGAAATCAAGGCCGAACTGGCCGATCTCCAAACACGCGTCGATGCCGACCAGCAGGCTTGGGACGAGAACGTCTCCAGACTCCGCCAGCAGGCCCAGGCCGAAGGCGAAAAGGCCAGCGAACAGCTCCGCTCCGAACGCCGCGACCGCCAGGCCCTCGAGCAGCAGCTCGCTCAGAACAAGACCCGCATCAGCGAGCTGGTCGCCACCCTTGCCACCTTCCGCCCCAGTGCGGAAACGACCTCGCTGCTGCAGATTTCTGACGGATACATCGTGCAAACCGTCCCCGGCCAGCGCATCGTCTACATCAACCTTGGCAAGCAGGATCACATCAAGCCGGGCATGACCTTCGCCGTCTACTCCCGAGCCAAAGGCATCCCCGCCGACGGCAAGGGTAAGGCCACCCTCAGGGTCAACAACATATTCGACACCACCAGCGAGTGCGAAATCACCACCCTCAACGCCGGCGACCCCATCGTCGAGGGCGACGTCATCGCCAACCCCGTCTACGACCGCGACCGCAAGTTTAACTTCGTGGTTGCCGGTGACTTTGATCTGGATTACGACGGCAAGATCGACGACCCCGCCGGCAACCAGGTCCGCCGCATGATCGAGGATTGGGGCGGCAGCCTGCAGGATTCAGTGGATACCACCACCGACTTCGTCGTGCTCGGCGCTGCTCCTTCCAGCATCGCCGGTGCTGCCACCGACTCTGCCGCCGGCGCTCGCAAGCAGTTCGAAGCCATCAAGCAGGAAGCCCGTTCGCTCGGCATCCCCGTGCTGACCAGAACCCAGTTCCTGCACTTCGTGGGCTTCGGCGTCCCCCGCAACGCCAAGGACAGCGCAATCTGATCGAGCGTATCGCACGCAAGAAGAAGGAAACCGTTTAGCCGCAATCCCGAAGGGATGCGCTTCCCCCCTGATACCAAGCGCACTTAGAACTCGTGCTCGCCACGGCGTCCCAAGCATTGTCCGCTCAAGGCTTATGCGTCATTCGCCGCGCACACAAATACGTAAATGCGTGTTACGCCCCGCCCGCATCGAGCGAGCGCAGATAACGAAAGTCGTATATCCCCGCATTGTGCCCGTCCGACCAGTCCAACTGCAGGGCATAATTGCCCGCCAGGTGCCCGCCGGTAGCCTGGGTCGGTCCACCCGGAGCCGCTGTCAGAATCGGCAACAGGCTGCGGCCCTGCGTCTCACGCTCGCTGCGACACGCCGCGCACGGACAGTTCTTCCGCAACATCACCAGCGGCAAATGACTTACTTCCCCATCCGCCCACGTGATGTGCAGAACCTGCGCCCGCAGATCCAAATCCAACCCTGTCGGCCGAGAAGCCTCATCAGCATGAATAGACTCTGACAACCAAACCTCCCACGAAGAGCGTCCGTCCAATCGCCCCCCCAAGAACCCCGTTTAGCCGCAATCCCGAAGGGATGCGCTCCACTTCTCTCTCCGCGTCACCGCATCGCCGTGTCACCACGTCGCCGTGTCTTCCCGTCGTGGCTTGCCGGCAATCTCTCCCCCGATTTCAAATCTCAAATCGCCTGAATCTGCAATTCTTTACCGCCTCCTCACGCCCGCCCGTAAATGTACTCGTGCATGTACTCGATGGTCACCTGCTGCTGCAGAACCTCGTGCGCCATCAGATCACCGATCGAAATCAGCCCCACCAGTTCATCATGCTCGATCACCGGCAGATGCCGCACCCGCCGGTTGGTCATCATCTCCTGGCACTCAGCCACCGGCGTCTCCAGCGTGCAGTACGCCAGCCGCGTACTCATCACCTCGCCCACCAGCGTGCGCTCCGCCCGCCGCCCCTCAGCCACCACCCGGCTGAGAATGTCCCGCTCAGTGAAGATACCCAGCATCCCCACCGCCGGATCGACCACCACCAGTGCCCCGATCCGCTCGCGGGCCATCCGGCGAGCTGCGTCCAGCACCGTGTCGTCCGAGCCGATCGTGAAAACCTTGCCGCCCTTACGTTCGAGGAGATCTCTTGCTGTGGTCATGACTGATACCTTCTGCTTGCATCCATGTTCAGCATCGTGCCAGATATTGGCCACAAAAACCATCCAACGCGCAGCAAAACGCCGCGCACAACAGTACCCGATGGGTATAATCTGTCACCTTTGTCGCCCGAATGCAAGTTCTTTATTGACAAAAGCTTGTGAATGTATTCACAAGGGCGAATGCCCGTCCGCTGTCCCACCAGCGCTGCGAAGTGGTAATGCCTGACCTAGCTCTGAACCGCTCTGCGAGCCCTCTGCTTTGCAGCTGTACTGCTGCACCTGCTGAAGCGCACTGACCAACCCTTCGCACCGCGGATGGATCCGCAATGCCCGCCGATAGCAGGCCATCGCTTCCGCCCAGTCGCCCTGCGCCGCTGAGCAATGCCCCAGGCTCGCCATCGCTGCAAAATGGAAGGGGTTCAGCCGTACCGTCTCTTCAAGATCCAGACGTGCTTCCTCGTAGTTCCCCCGGAAGAAATGCACGATCGATCGCTGGTTGTAAGCCTCCGCAAACTCCGGGCACCGCGCCAACAGCGCCGACAGATGCGCCTCCGCTTCCTCCAGGCGATCCTCTCCGATCATCGCCACTGCCTGCCACAGCGTGAGATTCGCCCTCTCGCTTCCGCCCGCACGAAACCAGATCGACCAGATCGCATGCTCGGCTAGCTTGCTCACGTAAGCGTCGCCGTGCTTCAGCAGACTTGCCACCGCGGGGCAGTCCTCCATAGTGCCCACCAGCGAAAGACAAAACAGCGAAATCTTCGCCGATTCCTCGCATTCACAGAACAAAAACTCGCGAAGCCGCGGATTGCTCCACTGTCGGCGGATGCACTGCAGCACCAGCTCCAGATCACCCGTCTCCAGTAGCGGTCGGATCGTTCCGACAAACCCCCGAGCACAGGAGTACGTCGCCATATTGTGCACTCCGAGTCCGTTCGAAACTTGGTCCGAGGACCGATT
>JBJKSL010000270.1:0-4570 GCA_046704145.1 Phycisphaerae bacterium | reverse complement strand
TGCTGAGCAAAAAACCGCATCCCCAGCCGCAGGAGCCAGTAGAGGAGGGCGTCTTCTGTCTTCGCGTCGCCCACAGTTGCCTGGGCAAATGCACCTTCTGCGCCATCAAGTTCGCGTCGGGGCCGCTCAAATCCAAGCCTTTGCCCCAGGTGCTGGACGAGTTCGACCGCGGCCTGCGCGAAGGCTACCGCTTCTTCACCCTCATAGCAGGAGACCTCGGTGCCTACGGACAGGACCTCGGCCTCAATATCGCCGACCTCATGGAAGCTCTGCTCTCTCGACCCGGCGACTACGTCCTGCATTGCAAAGAGCTCAATCCCATGTGGCTGATCCGCTACCACGAGCGGCTGCTTCCCCTCTTCTGCCGGAACTGCCAACATCTCGGCACCATCATGCTGCCCATCCAATCAGGCAGCGAACGAATCCTGGCTCGCATGGGACGCGGCCACACCGCCGCCGATCTGAAGAACGTGCTGCTCACCTTGCGACGAAACTGCCCACACATCGCAATCGACACCCACGTGCTGGTTGGTTTCCCCGGCGAAACCGAAGACGATTTCGCTCAGACCGTCAGCCTCATGAAAGAGTTCCCCTTCCGCAGCATCGAAACCTATCTCTACGAGGATCGCCCCCGAACCGAGGCCAGTGCCATGCCGGAAAAACTGGACAGAAAAACAATCGTGCGTCGGGCAACTCGCATGAGACGTGAATTCCCCGGCGTCGCCCGTGTCTGCTATTGACACGCATTCGCGTGCTCTTGCTGCCAGGCGCGTTTAGAACGTGTGCTCTGGCTTGCCGCTCACCTTGGCGACCGCCGCCATCAACTGATCGTAATCGACCGGCTTGATGACGTGCGCGGAAAAGCCCGCCTGGTGACTCAACTGCAGATCCTGTTCCTGGCCGTAGCCGCTCAGGGCAATCGCAGGCACACGGTTGCCGCGAGCGCGAAGCTCGCGAATCAGGTCCAGCCCGCTGCCGTCCGGCAAGCCGAGATCGCTCAGCAGCAGATCATAATCGTCGCCATCGATCGTCTCCAAGGCACTGGCCACGTCGCCGGCAGTGCAGACCTCGTGTCCTTCGGATTCAAGCATCAGCCTGAGCATCTCTGCAGTGTCGCCGTGATCCTCAACTACGAACACCCGAAGCGGATGATACTTGCCGGATGGTGTCTCTGCAGCCTGTCCAGATGGAGCCACAACGGCCTCCTCATACATTGCATCGGTGACCACAGGCAAACGGACCACGAAAGTCGCACCCTTGTTCTTGCCTTCGCTGTGCGCCTCGATGTTCCCGCCGTGCATTTCGATAAGTGACTTGCATATGGCAAGTCCAAGGCCAAGCCCGCCGAACTGACGGGTGATGCCGCGATCCGCTTGTGCGAAGGCGTCGAAGATTCGCGGCAGCGCTTGCGGCTCGATGCCAACTCCGCTGTCGGTCACCTCCACAAGCACTGAGCCGTTCTGCGGGTGACACTTGACCCCCACGCAGCCGTCGTGCGGCGTGAACTTGATCGCGTTGCGCAGCAGGTTCCAAAACACCTGCTGAAGCCGGGCGATGTCCGCTTCCACCACCCAGCGTGCGTTGCCCAAGTCTACCCCAAGGTGCAATCCCCGAGCTTCCAGATCCGGACGGCACACGTCAACGGCCCGCTGAATCACCGTGCTCAGTTCCACCGGATGCTTGTCCAGTTCGACCTTGCCGCGAGCAATGCGCGTCAAGTCCAGAAGATCGTCAATCAGCCGGGCCTCCAACTCGACGTTGCGCCGCGCCATCTCGAGCTGCCCGCCAACATGCTCGTCCAACACAGGATTCTTCTGCAGCATCGAGATGGACGCCAGCACCGGCGTCAGCGGCGTCCGCAACTCGTGAGAGAGCACCGCCAGGAAGTGATCCTTGGCCTTGCTGGCGTCTTCTGCCGCCGCCTTGGCTCGTTCCGCGCTGACCTGGGCGACGCGAAGCTCGTCCTCCATGGCCTTGCGTTCCGTCACGTCCGTGTTGGTCCCAAACCAGCGCACAACATTGCCCTGCTCGTCGTGGATGGGAATGGCTCGCGAGAGATACCAGCGGTATTCACCATCCTTGCCGCGCAGAGGGAACGTGTCTTCCCACGCTTCGCCGGTCTCAAAGCAACGGCGGATCTTCCCGACCACCCGCTGGACGTGATCGGGATGCAGCACCTTCTGCCAGCCCCAGCCCTGCATCTCCTCCGGCGTCGTGTCCGTGTAGTCGTACCAACGCTCGTTGTACCAGAAGGTCGAGCCTTTCTCGTCCGCCATCCACGCCAGTTGCGAGATGTTGTTGGCCAGCGTGCGGAACCGCTGCTCGCTCTCGCGAAGAGTCTGCTCTGCCTGCTTGAGCGCCGAGATATCGCTGTTGACCTCCAGAATGGCCGCAACCTTGCCTTGCGAATCACGCTGCAACAGCCACACGCTGGCTACCGTCACCGACTGTCCGTCCTTGCGCCGGTGAATCAGTTCGCCCTCCCACCTGCCCGCCGTTCTCAACCTCGCTTGAATCGTCTCCAAGGGCTCCGGGAACTGCGTCTGCAGGAGGTCGTGACTGACTCGATCCAACGCCTCCGCCATGGTGAAGCCGTACAGCCTTTCGCAGCCCCTCGTCCAGCGCACGATGCGGTGGGCGGCATCGAGGATAAACACGGTCGCCATATCCGTCAGCCGCGACTCTTCGATCAGCTTCTCCGATTGCTCCAACTCGCGCAGACGCCCACGCCGCAGGCTCTCTGCCACCGCACCAATCAGCAGACCGCCGAACAAAAACACCGCCGATCGGCCAAACTGCAGCGGGTCGTGGAAGAGGGCGATCCCTTCCGGCTTCAAAAACATCCCGTCCACGATCAGCGTGGATGCCACTGTGGCCACAATCCCCGGACCGAACCCCCCGAAGGCCGCCACCGCGACCACCGCCGGATAGAAGACCAGGTACGCGGCCCCGCCAAACACCGCAGGCAGGGCCGATTCCACCACCGTGGCTACGGCGACGGCGACAACCGCCAAACCGTAGCGTGCAGCCCTGCTCTCGAAATGTTTTCGCCAGTTCAAGACATGCCCTCACGCAATCCCCTGATCTTCTACGTAATTCTAAGCACTCGGGATTAACCTGAGACCAGAGAAATTTATTCCTTAGTCTCTTCTCCGGGACAGACTTCCCTAGTACGACTTCCCTGGTGCTGATACCCTCGCTGGGCGCGGAAATCCCATCCGCTGGTGCGGGAATCCCATCTATGAATCGCTGGTGCGGGAATCCATTCCCGCGATCTACCTCGCCTCCGGTTGATGCAAACCGGCCTGTCCGGTATCGTGACTCTCCTCAGTCTGCGGTCGCCAGCTTGGCCGCGACCGCCACCCACACTCGTACCGGATGCGCACAAGGAGCACGGCACATGGCGTTGAATGCAAGTCAATACGCGGGAAAGGTCACCATCGCCGACGGCGCCTGGGGCACTGAACTCGACAAACTGGGCTGTCCCGCCGGCTTCTGCCGCGAGGAGTGGAACCTCACCAAGCCGGAGCTGGTCGAGCAGGTCGCCCGCTCCTACGTCGAGGCCGGCTCGAAGATCATCCTCACCAACACCTTCGGAGCCAACCGCTTCGTGCTGGCCAAGCACGACCGCGCCGACAAAGTCCGCGACTACAACCGCGCCGGCACCGAGATCAGCAAGCGAGCCATGGCCGACAACGGCCACGTCTTCGCCTCCGTCGGCCCCAGCGGCAAGATGCTGGTCATGAAAGAGGTCACCGAGGACGAGCTTTACGACGCCTTCCGCGAGCAGGCCGAGGCCCTCGCCGAGGGCGGGGCCGACGGCATCGTCGTCGAGACCATGACCGACCTCGCCGAGGCCGCCGCCGGCGTCCGCGCCGCCAAGACCACCGGCCTGCCCGTGGCCGTCAGCCTTACCTACGACTCCGGCAAGGACCACACCCGCACCATCATGGGCGTCACTCCCGAGAAAGCCGCCGAGACCCTCATCGGCTTGGGCGCCGACATCATCGGCTGCAACTGCGGCATCGGTATCGAAAACTACATCCAGGTCGCCGCCAAACTCCGCGCCGTGACCGACAAGCCCATCTGGGTCAAGGCCAACGCCGGCCTCCCCCAAGTCGAGGGCGACAAGGTCGTCTACCACATGACCCCCGCCGAATTCGCCGAGAAAGCCAAGGAACTCGTCAAGGCCGGAGCCAACATAGTAGGCGGCTGCTGCGGCACCAGCCCCGACTTCATCAGCGCTCTATCCGCGACGGTTTTGTGAAAACTAGAGGCTAACGGATGAAACTGCCCAACGGAGACAGAGCAGTCGTGGCAGTTGAGAAACTCCGGGACTACTGCCTCGAAACCACTCACCCTCGAGGACGTCACAAGGCCCGAGTGTTTGCCGCCGCTCTCGGTTGGACTGCGAAAGATGCTGAACTTCTCAGGACGATACTGCTGACTGCTGCTCGCCGGGAAGAAGCCAATCTCAGCTTTAGAGACGAGTATGGCGAACGCTTCACGCTGGACGTCACAGTACCTGGGCTGCATGGTCCGGTATCGATCCGAAGTCTCTGGATGATTC
>JBJKSL010000269.1:0-3950 GCA_046704145.1 Phycisphaerae bacterium | reverse complement strand
CGACCATCGGCACACTCAAAGATCCCGCTGTGGCATTGAGGCGCGTCGCCAGCGACCTGCTCGCCATTGTTCAGCCAGCCACCGACGTCGAGGAAATTCGCCGGCATGCAGCTCACGCCGAGCGCCGCGACGACCAGGAACAGAGCCAACCTCGGTCCGATATGTCTCATAAGGTAAACCTCCGATTGCGTACCGGAGGTATCGGTCGATCGTTCGCGTCCGGTTAGATTGAGCTTGACGCGGGCGCCCTGATTGGGGAATCGGCCGTATGCTTCTGAGGAGGGAACGCCGTTACCGGACCTGATGCGACATCTTGCACACAGAACGCGTGGGACTAACATATTGGTGTGATAAACGTCGTCGAGCGTCTTTCCGCCGACGGCACATTCCGTGCCTTGCTGGCCCGGATTCGCGATTCGAAGCCCTCGGGGCAGAATTCTCTGCCCAGGCGTGCGTCTGCGCCTTCGCCGGCACAGCATGCCCCCCTTGTGATCGCGGACGGGCTTTGGGGGTCCTTTGCGCCCATTTTAGCGGGGACGGCCGCACGACAGCTCGGCCGGCCACTGCTGTACGTCACCGCCCATCTGGATCAGGCTGACACCGCCCGCGATGACCTCGAGCTGTTCCTCGGCCAGACGCCCGAGTTGCTCAGTGCCTTCGAAACGGTGACAGGGCAAGGGGCGGCCAGCGAAGAAATCGCTGCCGAGCGTATTCGGCTGTGTGCACACTTGCGACGATTCACTGAAGCACGCAACCGCACTTCGGGAGGCACCGGGGCCACAGACCCCGGCTCTGAAAAGAATCGCTCCACACCACAGTCAGTATCCCGCGTCCCGCTCTTCATCATCGCCCCCGTCCAGGGCCTCATGCAGTCGGTACCTTCGTTCACCGCCCTTGCCGCCAATTTGCTGACTTTCGCGGTAGGCGAGCGGCACGACCCGCGGCACCTGGCTGAGTGGCTCGTACAGCACGGTTATACCCGGCTCGATCAGGTCGAATCGCCCGGCGACTTTGCTCTTCGCGGCGACATCCTCGACATCTTCCCGCCGGCTGAGTCCGATCCGTTTCGCATCGACTTCTTCGATGATGCCGTCGAGACCATCCGCCGCTTTGACGTCAGCACGCAACGTTCGACGGAGACATTCGAATCGGTACAGATCGCAGCGGTATCAGCGGTGGAGTTCGCGCCCTCCAAGCGAGCCGCGGGGTTCAACTCCGCGCATTCTTCGGATGGTGCAGACGGCAACTCGATCGCGAACTTCCTCTCATATCTGCCGGCCGACACGATCGTCGCCTTTGACGAGCCGGTGGAGATTCAGGAGATCGGCCGCACCTTCTGGACGCGGCTCAATCAACCTCGCGGCATGATGCCGGTGGAGAATCTCTTCCGACGCGCCAACAGCTTTGCCCAGTTGCACCTGTTCAGCATCCCCGGCGGCGCGGGCGACGACCGCTTCAGCTTCGGCGTGCAGAGCCTGGCCCGCTTCGAGACCAAAACCTCCGAGGCATTGCACGAGCTTTCCGACCTCGCCTCCAGTCACGACGTGCTGCTGTACTGCGATAACGAACCCGAACGGCAGCGATTCGTCGAGCTCTGGCAGAACTCCGCGGGCGAGTTGCCGCCGCGACTGGAGCTGGCTATCGGCTTGATGCATCGCGGCTTCGACTGGCCGGCTGGGCAACTCGCCGTCGTGGGCCATCACGAGATCTTCCATCGCTACCAGCAACGGCGCAAGATCCGCAAGACGCACGCGGCCCGGCCAATCGAGTCCTGGCTCGACCTGCAGCCCGGCGACTACGTGGTGCACGTGATTCACGGCATCGGCCGCTTCCTGGGCATGAAGCCCATGCGCGCAGACGACGGCAAGAGCGAGGAATACCTCACTCTTGAGTTCGCCGACGCCGCCAAGATCTACGTGCCGGTCACGCAGATCGACCTCGTGCAGAAATACATCGGGGCCGGCGGTATCGCTCCGCAGCTTACCAAGATCGGCGGCACACGCTGGTCGAAAACGAAAGAACGCGTGGAAGAGTCGGTTAGCGAACTGGCCGAAGAACTGCTGCGCGTTCAGGCCGCCCGCTCCAGTCAGTCTGGCATCGCCTACCCCGATGACACCATCTGGCAGCGCGAGTTTGAAGGTGCGTTCATCTATACGGAAACGGAAGATCAACTCGACGCACTGGACGACATCAAGAAAGACATGCGAAGGGCCCAGCCCATGGACCGCCTGCTGTGCGGTGACGTTGGCTATGGCAAGACCGAGTTGGCCATCCGCGGTGCGTTCAAGGCCGTCGAGTACGGAAAGCAGGTTGCGGTACTCGTGCCCACCACGGTGCTGGCCGAGCAGCATGAGCGTACTTTCCGCGAGCGTATGGCTGATTTCCCCTTCACCATCGAAAGCCTCTCGCGATTCAAGACCGCCAAGCAGCAGAAATCCACGCTGGAACGTCTCAAACGCGGCCAAGTCGATATCGTCATCGGCACCCATCGGCTGCTTAGCAAGGATGTCACCTTCAAGGACCTCGGCCTGCTGGTCATCGACGAGGAGCAGCGTTTCGGCGTCGATCACAAGGAACGGCTCAAACGCTTCCGTGCGACTATCGACGTGCTGACCATGAGCGCGACGCCCATCCCGCGTACGCTGCACATGTCGCTGCTGGGCATCCGCGATATCAGCTCGCTGGCCACGCCGCCCATGGACCGTCGAGCTATCGTGACCCGCGTTACGCGCTGGGACGAAAATCTCATACGCGAAGCCATCATCCGCGAGATGGGCCGCGACGGGCAGGTCTATTTCGTGCACAACTTCGTGCACGACATCCAATCGTTCGCCGACACCGTCCAGCGAATCGTACCCGAGGCCCGCATCATCATCGGCCACGGCCAGATGCGCGAACACGAACTCGAAAAGGTCATGGTGAAGTTCATTCGGCATGAAGCTGACGTGCTTATCTCCACCACTATCATCGAGTCGGGCCTGGACATCCCCAACTGCAACACCATGCTGATCGACCGGGCCAACCGCTTCGGCCTTTCGGAGCTGCATCAGCTGCGCGGACGCGTCGGCCGGTACAAGCATCGCGCGTACTGCTATCTGCTGCTGTCGCGCGACAAGCCCGTCACTCCCACCGCAGCCAAGCGGCTCAAAGCCATCGAGGAGTATTCCGACCTGGGGGCCGGCTTCCGCATCGCCATGCGCGACCTGGAGATCCGCGGGGCAGGCAACATCCTCGGCCCCGAGCAGAGCGGGCACATCGCGGCCGTCGGTTATGAGTTGTATTGCCAACTGCTCGACCACGCGGTGAAGCGGTTGAAGAACGAGCCGGTGGATGAGTTCACGCCCGCACACCTGGAGATCGACGTCGTCGCCCATATCCCGCGCGGTTACATCGAATCCGACCGGCAGCGGATGGAGATCTACCGTCGCCTGGTGCGCTGCCGCTCGCGCGAGGAGCTCGAACAACTCGCCACCGACATTAAGGATGCCTTCGGTGCGTACCCCCCGTCCGTGCAGACGCTGCTCGACCTCGCGGAGATTCGCGTGCTCGCCCGGCCGTGGAAGATCCGCGTCATTCAGGTCAAGCGACCGGATGTGATCTTCACGGTGGACGAATTAGCCCTGGTGGAACCGCTCTTCGCCCGCAGCCCCGGCTCCGCGCGCATGGCCGACGCCCACACCATCCACCTGCGGCTGACCGACGCCTATTTCGAGCCCGCCACCCTCCTTGCCGTCCTCCGCCGCCTGCTGCGGGCAGAGGCACACTGAAATGCCGAGTGCCTGGCGATCTCCAGCTTTCGCCCTTGCGGGGCTATGTACGCCAAGCACCGCCCGAGCCCGACCAGCGGACCGTTGGGGATATTAGAAGCACTGGCGATGGCCACCTCCGAGTCTGCTACCTAAACGCCGGACCAAGCTGCAGATTCTGTTGCAGCCCTTGCAGAGGGCATC
>JBJKSL010000268.1:0-4304 GCA_046704145.1 Phycisphaerae bacterium | reverse complement strand
GTACGGCTTCGCAGGCATCATCAGCCGCTCGCCGCGCATGCAGGTTGTGCTCGAACGCATCCGCGCCGCCTGCAACAACAGCAGCCCCGTGCTCATCGCGGGCGAGCCCGGCACCGGCAAAGAAATGGTCGCACGCACCATCCACTGCAACGGCCTGCAAAAGAACGCGCCGTTCATCACCTTCAACGTCGCAGGCACGCCGGCCGAGCGCCTCGACGCCGAACTCTTCGGCTACACTCCAGGCAGCATGCCCGGAACGAGCGCAGGTTACAGCGGCTTGTATCTGGCTGCAGACGAAGGCACCCTCTTCATCAAGGACATCGACCGCCTGCCGAACAGCACACAGGTCCGCCTGCTGCAGACCATGCAGGATCGTTCCGTCCGCGCCATCGGCAGCACGACAGCCGCACCGGCCAACGTGCGAGTCATCGCGAGTACCAGCCGCTCGGTGGAGGAACTGATCTCTTCCGGCGCTCTGCGCGAGGATCTTTACTATCGGCTGAACGTCATTACAATCGAGGTGCCGCCCTTGCGGCTTCGCAAGGAGGACATCCCGCTGCTGGTCGAACACTTCGTGCGGCATCACAACGGCGAGAGCACTCGCCAGGTGAGCGAAGTCGCCGCCGAAGCCTGGGCAGCTTTGAGTGCCCACGACTGGCCGGGCAATGTCCGCGAGTTGCAGAACGTGATCGAGTCGGCCTTCGTCGCCAGCAACGGCAACGTGCTGCTGCCGGAGGCGGTTAACCTCGCCGGCGGACAGGCGCGTGAAGCCAGCGATAACGGACATGCTGAAGCTGTCTCGCTCGACGACATCCTGTGCGACACCGAGCGAAGGGCGATCCTGACCGCTTTGCGGCGAGCCCGCGGGCAACGCAGCTTGGCTGCCAAGTTCATGGGTATCTCCCGCAGTCGGCTATATCGGAGAATGGAAGCTCTTGGCATCGCCTCGAAGAGAGACCTCCCGTAAAAAGCGTGACACCGGTGCCTCACCGGTGAGAGTGGGAGCGCGGCAACGTCGTGCCGCAATCCCCAAGCCGGCTTCGCGCCGGCCGAAGTCGCGAAGCAAGGACGGCATCCGGGCCGGACAATCGTCCGCCCGCATGCCGTCCACTTTTTCTGACGCCTCCGCACGGCAGGCAGGCACTGCGTCGCACGGTTCTTCGCTTCAACTCGATCGAGTCGTGGTTGCAGACAACCTGCCTTTCATGCAGCAACTGCCCGACGCCTGCTGTCAGCTGATCTACGCTGATCCGCCGTTTTTCTCCGGCCGCACGCATACTCGCGACAACGGCAACCACGCCCTCGACGATAACTGGCCCGGCGGACTGAGTAGCTACCTCGATTTCCTTCGCCCCCGCCTGCAGCAGATGCATCGCCTGCTCGCTGATACCGGCGTGATCTGCCTGCACCTCGACTGGCATGCCGGCCATCACGGCCGCCTTTTGCTGGACGAAGTCTTCGGCTCCGACAACTTCTTGAACGAAATCATCTGGTCCTATCGCACGGGCGGCGTTGCCCGGCGTTGGTTCGGCCGTAAGCACGACACGATTCTCGTCCACGCCCGAAGCTGCGACCGACACAAGTTCAATCTCCTCCGCGAAGGCACCTTTCGTACTGACGGCCTCAACTACGACGAGGACGCCCGCCCATACAAGAACACCCGCAAGGGCCGGCTCTACTTCAACGCCGCCGGACCTGCCATGACTGACGTATGGGAGATTCCCTTTCTTTCGACCGTGAGCCTCGAACGCACCGGCTATCCCGCCCAAAAGCCGGAGGCTCTACTAGCCCGCCTCATAAACGCCTTCTCCGACGCTGGCGACCTCGTTGCCGACTTCTTCGCCGGCAGCGGCACCACCCTTGCCGCGGCCCGTCGCCTCGGCCGGCATTGGCTGGGATGCGATTCCTCCGCGAAGGCCGTTCGCCTGGCCCGTGGTCGGCTACGCGGGTGACTGCACGCCAAGAGACGCTTGTTGCCTAGGATAGAGATGTCGGCAGGGGGGCGAATGCTCTGGTCCTGGTGGCCGTTCAATGGGTTCTGTTGCTGTAACAGATCTGGAGTACGACAAGGCCCGCGAGATCTTCGAGCGTGCAGGCTCGTGCGTGCGAGCACCAACACCCGAGTCGGAACTGGCGGAGATGATCCGGCAGGGGGGAGGAATACATCACGTTATCGTTGGCGTGAATGCCTATCAGGAGGCACTCTACGACGCGTTACCTTCGGGGGGCGTAATCGCACGCTTCGGCGTCGGCAGTGACGGTATCGACAAGGCCCAAGCCACCGAGAAGGGCTTGCTCTGCACCAACACGCCCGGCGTGCTCGACGATTCTGTTGCCGAATACGCAATCGCTCTGCTACTGGCGGCCGCGCGACATCTGCCGAGCTTGGCTGAGGCCACCAGGCGGGGCCAGTGGCAACCTGTGCTCGGGCACGAGCTCAAGGGCAAGCACTTGGCAGTGATCGGCTGCGGAGGCATCGGCCGTCGAGTTGGATTCATCGCCGCGCGCGGATTGGCCATGCACGTCGTCGGCTTAGACCCGCGAGAAGCGTTTCTTCATGAACTCCGCAGAGACTACGGCTTTGCCGAGACGACCACCGACTATACACGGGCGGTGGCCACTGCGGATTTCGTCAGCCTGCATCTGCCCGGCGGCCCCACGACGCAGCACTTCATGAACGCCGAGCGCCTGGCCGCCATTCCCCTGCGAGCCTGGTTGATCAACACCGCGCGGGGAAGCATCATTGACGAGCGAGCTCTCTACGATGCCTTGGCCGGCGGACGCTTGGCCGGAGCCGCACTGGACGTCTTCGAGCAAGAGCCCTACGCACCAGTAGCGGCCGACAAAGACCTGCGAACCCTGCCAAGCGCGATCCTCCTGCCGCACGCCGCCAGCAGCACGCAGGAAGCGTGCAACCGTATGGCCGAACGCGCCCTGCAGAACATCGCCATGGCCGAGGCCGAGCGCTTCGATCAGATGGACCTTCTCAACCCCGGCGTCCTTGCAGTTCTGCCCGCCTGAAGAACGGACGAACGCCTCTTATTTACGCAAGTTTCCGCCTCAACAGCCGAAGTACCTGACAGCCGGTTTTGCGACGCCGGCGCGACCGCAACTGCACGGATGCCGCGGTCAGTCCGGTAAGGTCGCTGTTATCAGGCCTGCCGGCAGAGCCATCACGGATGATCGACTATTAAAGCAGTTTGAGTTCGTCTGTGGTGTAAGCGAGAGCTTCCGCTGCTCGTCCAGGTTGACGCCGCACAGACGACAAAGCCGAGGATGGCAGCCGTGGAACTCTCCAAAGAAGTACTCACCACCGGCCAAGTGGCAAAAATCTGCCGCGTAGCTCCGCGCACCGTCTCGAAATGGTTCGATAGCGGCCAACTCCGCGGTTACAGGATCCCCGGCAGCAAAGACCGTCGCATCCCTCTGCCCCAACTCATCCGCTTCATGAAGGCTTACGGCATCCCCATGGACGGCCTCGACCTCGATAGCAAGCCGCGTCTGCTCGTCGTTGACGAGGAGCCCGACCTTACCGAGATTATCTCCAAGTCGCTGGAGGACACCGGCCGCTTCGAGGCCCGCGTCGCACACTCTGCCTTCGAGGCCGGCGCCGTCACCACCGAGTTCCACCCGCAGATCATCCTGGCCGACGTCGACATCCCCGGTCTTAGCGGCCGCCTGCTATCGCACTACCTCGCTGGCAGCCCCGACCTGCACGAAACCCGCCTGGTCGGCATGAGCGCCTCCATGACCGAACCCGACCGCCAAGCCCTGCTCCAGGAAGGCTTCGCCGAAACCATCGCCAAGCCCTTCACCATCCGCCAACTAATGACCGTCCTGGACAACCTCGTCGCCGTGGCCGTGTAAAACGCATCCGCGTCCTTTTGCGCGCGGCGACGTGCCCATAGGCCTATTACGCACGGTTTGGGGGACGCCGTGGTGGGCACGAGTTTCAATTGTAATGGGTATTACTCGCCTGTCCGTGAGAGAGCTACTGTTCGAACAGCTCGCTCGGCAGGAGATCGGCCAACTGAGCCAGACGCTCGTCGGTGTCGAACCCCTCGGCCAGGATGGCTTCCCGCACGGCCTTTACCTTCGACCAGCGGATATCCGGCAGATCCTTGGCCTTTTCCAGCCACTGCTTCAGCTCAGCCGGGCTGATTGAGGCCTGCTGAGGTTTCGACGTTTGCTTTGGGGCAGCCGCCTTGGCAGGTGCAGGCAGGGGGGTGTGGGCGGTTTTGGCTTTTGGCAGTGTCTTGATTTTCATGGCTGTGCATCCAGCTCAGGGGTTGTGTCGCTACTCG
>JBJKSL010000267.1:0-4733 GCA_046704145.1 Phycisphaerae bacterium | reverse complement strand
GGACAAGGCCCATGCCTTCGGGGGTTTCGGGTTTGAAGGTCTGGAAGTTCACCCAGGTTTCGTGCGATTCGCCGGGGTAGAGGTACTTGAGGTCGCGGATGTATAGG
Organism: Phycisphaerae bacterium; assembly: GCA_046704145.1. Classification (GTDB taxonomy): domain Bacteria; phylum Planctomycetota; class Phycisphaerae; order UBA1845; family PWPN01; genus JACQVT01. The sequence continues at coordinate 4,626 of JBJKSL010000267.1, read as the reverse complement.
TTGTAGTGGTTGCCGATGTGCTCGTACTTGCCGGCGGCGTTTTTGCGGAACAGTTGAGGATAGAAGAGCACGCCGCCGAGGCCTTCGGGGTCGAGGATGGTGTTGCCGGTGTTGGTGTACTTGATGCGGAACCAGACGAGGTCGCCGGCCTCGACGACGCCCGAGCGGACGAGGGGCTTGCGGTCGAAGGGCGGATAGGTCGCGGGCTTGTCGGACATGTCGGGCTCGAGATTGTGTCGGCCGCCGGGACGCAGGTGGGCGGTCACCGAGCCGAGATACTCGAAGTCCATGTCGATGCGGCCGGGCAGGTCGAGGTCGTAAAGGTCGTGGTCGTGGCGACGGGCGGCATCTTCGAAGGCGGTGGCTTCGACGGCGAGGAGCCTGGATTGCGCGGCATTTGGAATCTCAGATTTGGAAGTTGAGATTTGAGATTCAGAACCCGAGATTTGAGATGTCACATTCGAGATTTCATATTCTATGGGAATCACGTCGTAAGCGTCCGCATGTTTCGGCATGCGAAAGCGCAGTTGCCGGTCGCCCAGGTGGATGGTTTCCTCTTGCGTGGGGACGCCTTCGTACTTGCGGAGTTGGCCGGTCTTGGTGGCCTCGCGAAATAGCGGGTCGTAGATGATGCCGCCGTCGGCGTGGATGGGGTACTCGGTGACCGGGGCCGGTTGAGGGGCCGCGATTGCCGAGGCACAGAAGAGGGCAGTCATGCAGATCGATACGAGTAGCTTCATTTTCAGGCTCCCCACGGTTTTTCGGTTGGTTTAGAAACGCAAAGTCGCGAAGCCGCAGCGGAGAGTGAGGAACTGCCCACAGATCGCACAGATTGACACAGATAGATGACGAAGAAGGACTTGGCCGCAAAAAGTCGCAAAATGCGCAAAGGGTACGAGCTTGAAGCCAGGCTCCTCTGCCTGTTTTCATCCGCCTCTTCTATCTGCTTTATCTGCGGGCAAAGACTCTTTCTCTTCCTTTCTTTGGGCATCGCGGCGTTCGGGAGTATATTACCGCTCGCGGGATGGTCTGACCAATAGCAGAACACGGCAGGAGGACAGTGTATGAAAGCCCGGTATTGTGCAGTGTTGACGGGGTTGATGTTGGCAGTGACGGCTTGGGCGGATCAGCCATTGGTTCGGCTGCGGGGCACGGACTTCGCCGGCGGTGCGGCGGAGGTGTTCGGAAGCGTCAAGCGCGGGGCGACGGGCGTCAATTACGTCTATGCCGAGCGGACCGGCGGACGCGCTGTGATGCGGGCCAAGTTCAACGTGAAGGCGTTGCCGAGCGAGCCTCAGTTTGTGCACGTTCGCGGCCTCGACGACGACTTCGATACGGTCTGCCCGGTCGAGATTCTGTTGAATGGCAAGAGCCTGTTCGCTGGACCGAGCGGCTTTGCCAAGGATGATTGGAGTTGGAAGCATCTGCCCATTCCGGCGGACGCGCTCAAGGTCGGCAGCAATGAGCTGGTGATTGCCAACCGTGCGAAAGAAGGCAGAGTCGGTCAGCCACCGTGGATCATGGTTGCGGCGGTGGTGGTTGCGGGGGAGAAGTTTGACGCGTCTGCGAAGGTGCGGATCGAGGAGGACTTCCGCGTCGATCTGCCCAAGGAATTGCGGCCGATGCCCGAGCCGTTGCCTGCGGGAGCTGAGCCGGGCTTCAAGATCCGCGGCACGAAGGGCTGGATGTGGACGCCGGAGCAGTACCTGGCCGAGATTCCCATCCTCAAACAGTACAAGATGAACTTCCTCATGAACTGCTACGGCAGCATGTGCGATATCGAGCATTACAAGTGGGGTGATCCGAACGTCAATCGGTGGTGGGAGCCTCTGCCGGTTGAGAAGAAGAAGGCGTACGAGCAAGTGGTACAGGTCTGTCAGAAGGCGGGGATCAACTTCTGCTTCAGCATGAACCCGAATCTGTGCAGCAAGCGGTTCGTCAGCACCAAGTCGCCGGAGGACATGGATGCGCTGTTTCAGCACTATGCCTGGATGCAGAGCCTGGGGGTGAAGTGGTTCAACGTCAGCCTCGACGATATCCGAGCGGGCATAGACGCGGAGGACCAGGCCAAAGCAGTGAACGAGATCTTCAGCCGTTTGCGGGCCAAGGATCCGGAGGCGCAGATGGTCTTCTGTCCGACGTTTTACTGGGGAACGGGCGACGATCCCAAGGCAGCGGCGTATCTGCACAAGATCGGTGAGACGCTGGACAAGGATGTGTACTGCTTCTGGACCGGCGACGGTGTGGTGGGGCGAATCAGCCGAAAGGCGGCCGAAACCTTCCGCGGGCATATCAAGCATCGCATCATCGTGTGGGACAACTATCCGGTGAACGACGGCCGGCCGACGTTGCACCTCGGGCCGGTGATCAAGCGCGATGCCGATTTGTGCGCGGCTGTCGATGGGATCATGGGCAACCCGATGTGTCCGCAGAACGAGATCAATCGTATTCCGCTGTTGACGTTGGCGGATTATGCGTGGAACCCGCAGGGTTACGACCCGGCGAGATCGATCGGGCAGGCGATTTTGCATCTGGCCGACACGCCGGGGCAGCGCAACGTGTTGAAGGATCTGGTCGAGCTTTATCCAGGCATGCTGCTGGAAGGCAACGGCACCGGCTATAACCCGGCGTTGACGCGGTTCAACGAGATTCTTGCGCGTCCGCACGAGCGGTTCATCGCTGATATCTATCTGAAACACGTCGAGGACGTAGCCAAGCGGCTGGACGAGGCATTCCCGGATCGTTTCAAGGCGGCGGTCAAGACGGTCAGGGATGATATTGCCAAGATGAAGATGTCCTACAAGAGCCAGTATGGTACCGAAGCGAAGTGATGCAGGAGACGCTGGAGGTACAACACACAGAGGGCGTCCTTCTTGATCACGTTGGGCGGTTTGCCTGGGGGGCGGGGGCGCGTTAGTCTGTCTACTGTCGCGTGCTTTCCGTGAGGGTGGGTTGTGCACTTCGATTCCCGGCCTGTTGTTCGTGTTTGGCAGACGTCGCTCGCGCTGGGTCTGGCCTTGGCTGTCGGATGCTCGACGAAGCCGCCGGAGCCGCCTCCTGCCGCTTCGCGGCCTGCGTCGGCAGTACCCGCTTCGACCATGCCCTTGCCGCCTTACGCGCGGTACCTGGCGGGCATGCGGATCTGTCTCGATCCCGGGCACGGCGGGGATGCGAATCGGCCGAACTACAAGCGCGGACCGACGGGCTTACGCGAGGCGGAGGTCAACCTGCGAGTGGGTTTGATCCTGCGCGATCTGCTGCAGGCGAGCGGAGCCACGGTGATCATGACGCGGCAGTCGGACGTATCTCTGGCGCCCGACGACGAGGATGATCTTCGGCTGCGGGCCGAAATGGCCAACCGCAATGATTGCGATGTGCTGCTGTCGATACATCACAACGCCGCGGACAATCCGCAGACCGACTACACCAGCGTGTGGTATCACGGCGACGTCGATCACAATCCGGCCAGCCTGGACCTGGGGCGGGCGGTGGCAGTCGCGATGCTTGACGAGCTGCGTTTGGACGAGGCGGGGGTGCCGTTGCTGAGCGACAAGGTCGTGTACGCCAAGAGTGGGTTTCGGCTGCTGCGGTTGGCAGGCGTGCCTGCGGTGATCAGCGAGGCTTCGTTTCACAGCAATCCGGCGGAAGAGCAGCGGCTGCGCGATCCGGACTACAACCGCCGCGAGGCGAGGGCGTTGTTTATCGGCCTGGCGCGGTATGCGATGGGCGGGGTTCCGCGGGCGAGGCTGATCAAGCCGGCAGATGGGCGGGTGCCGGAGTCGGGCGATGCCGAGGTGGTTATTCAGTTGGACGACGGGCTGCGGAAGCGTAACAACTGGCGGGCGGATCAGCGGCTGATCCTGAAGAACAGCCTGATTGTCTGGGTGGGCGACACGCGTTGGCCCTGCATGTACGACGAGAAAACGAACCGGGTATCGCTGTACCTTCCGCCGAAGCGCCGGCCGGGGGCGCTGCTGATAGGCGTGCAATTCGAGAACCTCTTCAAGCATTCGAATACGCGGCCGTGGCTGAGGCTTCGGGTGGGGCAGTGAGGCCGACCGATGCGGCCCAGAGACGGCAACGGCAGTGTCCGGCAGCGTTTACATCATTCGCGGCAGATCCGTATAATACACGTTCGTGTGTGTTTGGCGGTCTATCGCTTTTTGGCATCGGCCGTTCTTGACCCCTAGGGGGTCAAAGGTGCAGACTTATCAACTCGGGACAATATTATGGCCTTACTCGGCGTGAATATCGATCATGTGGCGACGGTGCGGCAGGCGCGGCGGGCCCGGGAGCCGGAGCCGGTGTGGGCGGCAGCGGAGGCACAACTGGGCGGGGCGGACGGCATCACCTTTCACCTGCGTGAGGATCGCCGGCACATCAACGATCGCGACGCCGAACTACTCAAACAGACGGTCACCTGCAAGCTCAACATGGAGATGTCCGTCGCGGCAGGGATCGTTCGCATTGCCGAGAAGCTGCGGCCCAATCAGTGCACGCTGGTGCCCGAGCGTCGCGAGGAACTGACCACCGAAGGCGGGCTGGACGTGGTCAAGTTCCGGCGGCGGATCGCTCCGGTGGTCAAGCGGCTAAAGGCACGCGGGATCGAGATCAGTGCATTCATCG
>JBJKSL010000266.1:0-4256 GCA_046704145.1 Phycisphaerae bacterium | reverse complement strand
CGCTCGGCTTCGCTGCCGAGCGCAGCATGCCGCCGTACACCACGCAGCGCTTCGATAAATGGTTCGCGAAAAGAAAGAGCTCTCAGCTGTCAGCTGTCAGCTCTCGGCCAGGCGATGGGACAGCTTCTCGCGGCCGCGTGATCCTCTGGGACGACACTTGGGTCCGCTACAACGAGCCGAACATCGGCAAGGCTGCCGTCAAGGTACTGGAGGCTGCGGGCTTCGAGGTGACCCTCGAAACGCGGCGTAAGTGCTGCGGTCGGCCGGCGTGCAGTCGTGGCGTGCTCGACGAGGTCCGCCGCCTGGCCGAGCACAACATCCGCGTCTTCCAGGACAGCACCGAGCCCATCATCTTCCTCGAGCCGTCCTGCTACACCATGTTCGTGGATGAATATCGCCAGTTGAAGATCCCCGGTGCCGACGCCGTCGCCAAGCGCTGCGTGCTCTTCGATCAGTTCGTGTTCGAACTGCTCGGCCGCGAGCCGGAAGCCCTGCCCTTCAAGAAGACGGTCGAAAACATCGGCATCCACGGCCACTGCCACGCCAAGGCACTGTCCGACGCCAGCATCATGCCCAAGCTGGCCAATAAGCTGCCCGGTGCCAAGGCCAAGCTGCTCGACACCGGCTGCTGCGGCATGGCCGGAGCGTTCGGCATGCTCCGCACTAAGCTGGAGCTGTCCAAGAAGGTCGCCCAAGGCCTGATCGACAAGATCAACGAATGCCCCGCCGGCACCACCATCGTGGCCAGCGGCACCTCCTGCCGCCACCAGATCCACTACATGACCGACAAGCACCCGGTCCACATGGCGGAACTATTGGCCATGGCGTTGGATTGAGTGGAGCTGAACAACCAGTGTGTCGCTCTTTTTCGCACCTGCGACTCGAACGCGTGATACCGACGCGCGTTCGAAAAGCCACGGGTGTAGCGCAGGGCCAAGCCCGGAGCGGAACCCGTGGGTCACCGCCCCAATCACTTATACCGATCACACGTGAGACTCGTGCCCGTCGCGGCGGCCCAAGCACTGTCCGGAATAGACTTACGTGGCACCCGCCGCGCGCAAAAGTACGCGAATGCGTATTAACCGCTACAAAAAAGAACGGCAAATGCCGTAAACTCGCAGACCGCATAACGAGCAACCGCCGAGCGAGACAGCATGAGTCGCCGAAATCTCAAATTCCACCATGGCTCCGACGGGCGTCCTCTGTTCGCACAATTCTACAAAGAGGAATTGCTGCGGATTGCTGCGGAAGGGAAAGCACTTGGACTCAGACTAAGGCTCATCGCCCGCATACGTGCTATGTGGCACCTTCTCTCGCTCTACCGGTGATTTCGCAGTTGAGGCATACCCGCTAAAGAAACCCATGCCCCCACACTATCCAGATCCCGATTCTACGAAGACCAGGCTTCGAGCGGTCAAACGCATCGCTATTACGTGTGGTGTCCCTGGTTCTATCGCTGCCAATTTCGTTTGGGGTGACTCCGCCCATGCGATCGGCATGCTTGCAGCCCCTGCAGCACTGGGAGCGAGCATAGCACTTGCTCTGGCCTGCCGTGCCGGAGCCCGTCACCCTGGGCCGATCCGTAACGCAGACGTTTTTCGTATCGCGTGTTGGACCTTCGTCGGAGCCGTTTTGGGCATGTTCAAGTTGCCGTATTATACGTATTACTATCCTGTTGCCGGCGGAATCATAAACACGTGTGCGCCGCTCGGTCTCCTGCTCGCCATAACCTGCAGCGTTCGCTGAATTCTTCGCCTGCGGAGCAGCGCCGATGTTATCCTTTCGGCCACCGGCCTGCTCTTTCACATTCGCATACGCTCGGGACATCGTCGTCCGACAGCATCAATCGTTTCTGCAAGACGAAGCCACCGCTGCGATTGCACAAAACGCCGCAACTACAATTCGTCTCGAAAGATACGAGCACACCGCGCCTCGGAGCCAATCTGCGATAGCTTGCAACGCGCACCAGTTCCCGTAAGATCCGCCGGATGAAGTCACCATACCGCTATTTGATTCTGGTCGCTGGGGTGCTCATGCAGGCGTGCCTGGGGGCGACCTATTCGTGGTCGACGTTCGTGGGGCTCATCAAGGCGGCCAACGGCATCGAGCAGTCGTATGCCCAGTTGCCGTTCACCGTGTTCTACATCGCGTTCCCGCTGACCATGGTGGCGTCGGGGTTCTTTCTGCGGAAGCTTGGGCCGCGAGGCTGCTCAATCATCGGCGGGATCATCTTCGGCGGCGGGTGGATGGCGGCCAGCCTCGGCAAGTACAACTTCCTCTACACGATTGCCGGCATCGGCGCGCTCGGCGGGATCGGCGTGGGCTTCGGCTACATCGTGCCCATCGCGGTGGGTATGCTGTGGTTCCCGCAGCACAAAGGGCTGGTCACCGGTCTGGCGGTGGCAGGTTTCGGCGGCGGGGCGGCACTGGTGTCCTGCGTCGGCGAGCATCTCACCGCAGGGGGCATGACGCCGTTCAACGTGTTTCGGCTGCTGGGGTTGGCCTATGCGGTCATCATCGTGGTGGCCGGCCTGATTATGCGATATCCGCCGGGCTATACGGGCAAGGCCATCCAGCGAGTAGCGGCCTCGAAGATTCTGCCCGACCGGGCGTTTCAGCTGCTCTACGTGGCCATGTTCGCCGGCTTGGCTGCCGGGTTGACGGTCATTCCCAATCTTCGCCAGCTCTGCCCGCCGGACAAGCGGACGGCCCTGCTGGCGGCAGCTATACCCACCATCGCCATCGGCAACGCCGTCGGCCGCGTGTCGTGGGGCTTCATCTTCGACCGGTTGCTGCAGACCGGCGCCATTCGCGTCAACTTATTGTCACAGGCGGTCGCATTGTTTGTCTCGCCATGGCTGGTGCGGACGCCTCAAGGCCTGCTGATCTTCGCCGCCATCGCGGGCTTCAACTACGGCGGCGTTCTCGTCCTCTACGCCTCTGCAACCGCCCACCGCTGGGGGGCCGAGCGAGTCGGCAGCATCTATGGCTGGTTGTTCAGTTCGAATATGCCGGCAGGCTTCACGCCCACACTGGCGGCCTTGATCTACGACCGCACGGGCAGCTTCACCCCGTCCCTGGTGGGCCTGGGCGTCCTGCTTGTGCTGGTGTCAATAATGTGGACACAAAGCGAGGCCAAACTCGCCCCCGCCACTGCATAGAGTCGCGCAACCTCTGCAGAATCGGGCGTCAATCGCCCAGGCAGGTGTCCACTTCGCGGGCGGTCTTGATCAGGGCATCATCCAGCGGCACGAGTTTTAGCTTGCCGGCTACTTCTTCCAGCGGCACGGGCACGTACTTGCCGCCTTGGATGGCCATCATGAAGCCGCTCTTGCCGGCGGCGATGAGTTCCATGGCCCGCGCTCCGAGTTGCGAGGCCAGGATACGATCCGCGGCGGTAGGCGTGCCGCCGCGCTGAAGATGGCCGAGCGAGGCCACGCGCGTCTCGAACCCGATTCGCTCTTCGACCTCGCGAGCCACACGCTGGCCGATGGTGGCCCGGATGTACACCTGCCCGCCGATCACGGTCGACGGTGGGGCGGAGTTATCCTTTTTTGAGCCCTTCTTATTATTGTTGTCGTTCTCATCGCTGGACTTGGCCTGGCCCTGGTCGCGGCTCATCGCCCCTTCGGCAACGGCCACGATACTGAAACGCTTGCCCGACCGGGCGCGTTCTTTCAACGAAGCGGCGACCACATCCGCGGAGTACAGAATCTCCGGAATAAGAATGACGTCCGCTCCGCCGGCAACGCCCGCCGACAACGCCAGCCAGCCGGTCTTGTGTCCCATGACCTCGACCACCATCACGCGATGATGGCTGTCGGCAGTGCTGTGCAGGCGGTCGATGGCGTCGGTGGCAATGGACAGTGCGGTGTCGAAGCCGAAAGACACATCGGTCAAGGCCACGTCGTTGTCGATGGTCTTGGGCAGCGTGACCACGTTGATGCCGCCTTCGCGAGCCAGCCTCGCCGCGTTCTTCTGCGTGCCGTTGCCGCCCAGGCAGACGAGGCAATCCAGGTGCAGATAGTGGTAGTTCTGGATGGCGGCGGCGGTCATGTCCATCTTGCCCGAGCCCATCGGCATCTTGTTGGGCTTGTCACGGCTGGTGCCCAGGATGGTTCCGCCGCGGGTGAGAATTCCGGAGACATCAATGGGCCGCAACGGCTCTGCCCGCCGCTCGACCAGGCCGCGAAAACCGTCGCGAATTCCGACCACCTCGATGCCGTAGCCGACCGCCACGCGCGTGATGGCTCTGA
>JBJKSL010000265.1:0-3932 GCA_046704145.1 Phycisphaerae bacterium | reverse complement strand
TGGGACAGTTGGCAAATGCGTGAGTGCCGCGAGCTTTGAGAAAAAGACAGGCGGCCGCAAGCCTGGCCAGACCGACAACAAGAGCTTCTTCCGCAGCGGCACCACCGGCGACTGGCGCAATCACCTGCCTGTCGAGCTTGCTGCCCGTTGGTGCAAATCAGTTGCCCCGCTCATGACCGCCTGCGGATATGATCCCACATGTGAGCCACAAGCCGCCGCATTGAGTTGATCGAGGTCAGCGGCCGGCGAGGTTCGCTCTGACCCAATCGCGGAAGGCCAGAAGTGCGCTGGTTTCGTCCACATTGGGGTCCGGTTTAAGGAACCTCTCCAGGTCGCTGAGGCGAAGGAACGGAAAGGCCACGCTAGTTTCGATGCGCTGGTAGCGTCCATCGGCACCGAGGTGCAGACCCTCTAATCGCGAGCCGTCGAAGACCCACAGTTCCGGTACGCCCAGCCCCGCGTAAACGGACTCACGTTGGATGCCGCGGTAGCTGATGTCAATCTCGACCGCCAAATCGGGCGGTGGATCATTGCGGAGATCTATGTCCTTCTTACCGCGGATGCGGGCCTCGTTCTGGACGTAGTAGCACTCGTGTGGCTCCAGCCCCTTGGCCCGATCCTCGCGTCTGAAGGTGGTAGAGCCGAGACGACGCATGGGGATCCTGAGCTCTATTGAGAGGATGTCTATAAATGCGCCGATCAGCTTCTTGCTGCCCTCGTGTTCTGGTAGTGGTGACATGATCTCCAGATTCCCCTCGTCATAGGTCAGTCGGACACTGCGATCGCCGATCTCGCGCAGCAGCGTTTCATAGGCCTGCCAACTCACATCTTCGAGCAGGACGCGCTGCTGTGCTGGCGGGGCGGGGACTGTTGATGTCGCGCTGGCCATAAGCAACCCTCGGCTACACTCCCAGGTACGAGTATTATATCAATTCCCAGCGGCGAGAGGGCCAGAATAACCGGCTGATTCAACTCATGACGCCTGGCTGAACAGCGTGCCCGGAGGGGGCGCCGTGCCCGGACCTGTTTCGGCGTCCTCATCGGGATTGATGACGATCGTGTTCGGCCCGAACTCGCTATCCTTCTTGAGCTTGATGGGGCGGCCGTGCTCGTCGAGTTGCTCATCGGCCTGGGCGGTGATCTTGGTCGCCATCGCGTTCAGATTCTCCAGCAGCGATTCGCGGTCGATCTTCGGGCTGATGCTCGTACAGGCGGCGACCACCTCCGGGATGTACCGCGCGAAGATGCTTCGCCGCTCGCCCTGGTACTTCATCTTGCGACGGCGATTCAAATAGGCACCAAGCTTCCGCGCACATTCCTGCAGAGCCAGCTTGATTTCCGCACGGATCTCATCGTAATCCGCGATGGCTTCCTTCGATTCCGAAGTGAACGGCACCCACACGCTGGCCATGTGCACCATGATCACCAGCGGCCCTTGCGGCATCGAGCCACCAGGTTGGCTGAGCCCGTATCGCCGCCAGTCCAGATCCGTCAACGTCTTGAACATGCAGCAAGCCGACTGCTGATACAGCAAAGGCACGCGGTTGGCAAAACGAATTACACGAGCCTGGGACGACTGCGACGAGCCGTTGCCGGACTTCTTCTTGCGGCCTTTGCCGTTTCTGTCTGCTTCTGCCTCGCCGTCATCGGTTTTCGGATCGGGGCCGAGCGCTCCACCAAAGGCAAGGCCCGCCTCGATCTGGAACGGATTGCCGCGATACACTGCCGGCGGACGCGTGGAGGCGGTGAAAAACTCTGCCCGCACACCCTTGAGCAGGCCGGTCAGGATCTGTTCGGCTCCGATCGGTGCCAGGCAGTTTGTCGGCGGCGACATCAGCCGCGTTTGCTGAATGGCCTTGTACAGCTTCTCCGCTTCCTGCCGAGCGATGCGCTTGGGATGAGCGCGGGGGTTGAGCTTGGCCTTTGCGCATATCTCCTCGGCCACTTTGGGCCCAACACGGCAGAACTCGGTGTGCAGGAAGCCACTCAGCCAGTGCGACTTGGTTTCATGCAGCATCTTGATCAGCATGCCAAGCTCGACGCCCAGCGGGTGCGGCTTGATCGCGTCAGTCTGCGCAGGCATGACCTCGGTGCCGCGTTCGTATACGACCGGTTCGCCCACGGGAGGAGCATAGATGAACCGCGCATGCGGATTGGCGATTGCGGTTTGCTCCATGTACTCGTCAACCGATTGGCGGCCCTTGTTGTAGGAGGCGGCCAACTCGATTTCGACCTGCGTGCCGTGATCCCATTCGACCTCGACCTCCGCATCCTTCACCACGTTGGGCGAGTTGGTCTTGGTGTCGATCTGGATCTCGTACTGGTGGGCAGGTTTCCTGGCTGACACGCGAGAGACGATCTTGACGCTCTTGCCGGTGGTCAGCAGGCCATACATGCCCGCGGCGGAGATGCCGATACCTTGCTGGCCGCGCGACATCTTGAGACGGTGGAATTTCGACCCGTACAGCAGGCGGCCGAAGACGTTGGGAATCTGCTGCTTTACGATGCCCGGACCGTTATCCCTGACCAGCACGCGGAAGCGGTCCTCGGCGGTCTGCGTCATGCGGACTTCGATCTCAGGATGGATGCCGGCCTCCTCGCAGGCGTCCAGCGAGTTGTCTACTGCCTCCTTCACGGTCATCAGCAGGGCCTTGCGCTTGTTGTCGAAGCCCAGCAGGTGGCGGTTCTTGGCGAAAAACTCGGATACGGAGATTTCCCGCTGTTGGCGAGCCATGGTCTCGGCCGTTGCCCGCCCGCCGGACTTGCCGGTCGGTGACGACACCGATTTGCTGGCGGCGCTATTCTGCGTGGCGCCGGTTGACTTCTCGCCTGAATCCTTTTCGATTGCGTGAGCCGACTTGAGCGGCCCAGTGGCTGTGGCTGACTTGGCTTTCACACTATCTCCCGGCTCTGCCGCCGCGAAGAGCGACAGTTGCTCTGCTTGATCTGATGTTGGCTGTGTCATGAGGGGCGCCATCCATGGCTACACGGGAAAGCTCACCTATCCTCTACCAAACACCTGATTATACGCGTTTGCGTATTTGTGTGCGCGGCTGGCGCATAAGTCTTTTGCAGACAGTGCTTGGGTCGCCGCGGCGGGCACAAGTTTCAAGTGCGCGCTTGGTATTATACTCATCCAGGGCCGCTCGCAAACCCCGCAGGGCGGAAACGACGCCAACGGGCGGCCGGCGTCCCGAATCTGCATACCTGAACCCAAAACACACAGAAGCTGAACGTCCGCGTCCTTGACCACGCCGTGTGGGCAGGATATCACCTGCAAAGCAATTCATCGGCAGCCGGCCGTCCCCGGCGACAGGGAGTTGCAGACAGCCAAGGTGAAGGAAGGCTCTCGATGTACGTGAATCCCAGCAAGACCGTGCGATTGGCCAGCGTTGTGTTCATCTGGGCAACCCTGTTGGCCGGTGTGTCCTGTGACCACAGCGACTCGGCGGCTGAGGCGGATGACACAAGTGGCCAAGCTGGCGCGGTCGAGAAGGCGCCGGCCGAGGCCTCTCCCGGGACAGCGAAGCCACAATCTGAAGCGGCTATGCCTGCTGCTCAGGCGGTCGCAGTCACCATGGACGAAGCCGTGCCGGCCATCGACTGGCATGACGCCAAGGCCTACATGGACGAGGAAGTCCTGGCGGCCGGCCGAGTTGTCCGCACCGGCAAGAGCAAGACGGGCCACGTGTTCCTCAACTTCGACAAGAGGGACCGCCATAGCCTGACCATCTTCATCGACAGCAAGAGCGTGCGAGATTTTCCCCAAGATCCTGTCACGATGTACCGCAACAGGCTGATCAAGGTGCACGGCTTCGTGTACGATCACGGCGGCACCCCCAATATCTCTGCCAAGTCGCCGGCGGACATCACTATTCTGCCGGACGGTACGCCCATGCCGGCGGCTACCACTCGGCCGGCGAAACCGAGTT
>JBJKSL010000264.1:0-2750 GCA_046704145.1 Phycisphaerae bacterium | reverse complement strand
CCCCTGCCCAGTTTCACAAGCGTGGCCGGCATCCCCGTCACCAACCTGATCCCCAAGGATCGCCTGGACGCCATCGTCGATCGCCCTCGCAAGGGCGGCGGCGAAATCGTCGGCCTGCTCAAGACCGGCAGCGCCTATTACGCCCCCGCTGCCGCCAGCGTCCAGATGGCAGAGGCCATCATCAAGGACAAGAAACGCATCCTGCCCGTGGCCGCCTACTGCGAAAAGGAGTACGGCATCGGCGGCTACTTCGTGGGCGTGCCGGCAGTCCTCGGCAAAGCCGGCGTGGAGAAAGTGCTTGAAGTACCACTCGCCGCCGACGAGAAAGCCGCCTTCCAGGTCAGCATCGACCACGTGAAGGAACTGGTGGCGACCACGCAGAAGTTTATGTGATAACCGACTGGACATTACTGGGTGGCCTTGCGTCATTCTTGACACAAAGCAGATTTGACTTTCCAGGAAGACGGTATATATTTGTCGCTCTGGCACCCTTTTCATCCTGAGGTCCCCTTTTCTACGTGACTGAAATGACCACCGTCATTCGGAGCTATCGCTACCTGCGCAACTGGCGTCGGCCGACGAACCACAAGGCCGTCAACATTACCGGTGCGCATGCAGCAGGACCTCCGCGGTGATCTTCAAAGCGTATTCGCTTCAAAAGGCTCCGGAGGCTTCACCTCCGGGGCCTTTTTTGTTGGAAGCGGCCTTAAGGGATGGTGGATGATGTTCACGGTTCGAATTGGTCGATTTGAGTCTGGGTTATTGTTTCGAGACGGGCAGTTCGCAGGTCTGCTTGCTCCCGGCCACTATCGGATCTGGCGGCCGTGGCGTACGTGCATCGAGGTCGTGAGCCGACTGGAGCCGCGTTTGCTGCACTCGCAACTCGAAAGTTTGCTTGCCGATCGGGCCGTACAGGCAGCGGTTGAGGTCGTCACCCTCCAGGCTCACGAGCGAATGCTCGTGTGGGAGGCGGAGCGGCTGGTAGCTGTGGTTGGATCTGGACGGCACGTGTTCTGGAAAGAGCCTTGCCGGCTCCGGTTCGAGCTGCGCGATGCGCGTGAGGGACGAATCGAACACCCGCAGCTCGAGGCGATCGTGCACCATGCGGACATGTGCGCTCTGCTCAGAGCGATCAGCGTCGCTGCCCACGAGCAGTTGCATGTGTTCCGTGATGACCAACTCGCCGAGACGCTCGGCCCCGGCTGCCACGTATTCTGGCAGAACTTGGAAGCAGTGTGCGCCTTTAAAGTCACACAGTGCGGACCCCCGAGCAACTTAGGCGTCACTTCGCCGGTTGAGTTGCCGGACCGGTGACCTCGATCGTATCCAGCATGAGCTTGCGGCCCTTGGATTTGGGATCAGAATCAAGGCACTTGGCCTTGATGACATGATCGCCGGCGGCGAGCTGGGCCTCGGCCAGTGGTGCATCGAAGGCAGCGGGGAAAGGCGGCGGAGCGTAGAGGTCGATCGGCTCGGTGGCGGGCAGGTCGTCAACGGCGAGGGTGAACCTGCCACCGGGCTCGACGCGGCAGAGGCGGGCGGTGATGCTGTACTTGCCGGCCTTTGACACTGAGAACGGCAGGGTCAGCGTGTCGCCGGCTTGCTTGGCTTCCCACTCCAGGCCGTACTGCTGGCTGAATAGATCGCCCCAGAACTGCATGCCGGCCTCCTGCACCTTGCCGGCGCTGGCCTTGGCGACGTCGACGAGGTCCTCTGCCTCCCAGCGGCCGTTGCCGTGATCGTGTGGGCGGAGGTAGGCGGGCATGCGCTCGGCGACAGGCGGCATAGACGCGTGCTGGGTGGGCGAGCCCTGCTGATACCAATAGGCGACGCTCGAATACCAATCGCCGCGTTCGTTGCCCTGCCAGCCGTGCTCGATGTTGACGGTGATGGACTTGCGGAAAGGCACGGGGTCGGGAATGTGATAGCGATAGACGTTCCAAAGGTCGCCGGGCTGCCAGGCTGCGGGCCAGCGCCACTGGGTGAGATCTTTGCCGCGAAGATCGGGCGTGCAGCGTTCGAGCATTCCCTGCTTGTTGAATCGGCCACGGAACGGAGCGCCGAAGTACGGGGATGAGAACTCATGGCTGTAGCACCAGGCGCCGCCGAAGTCATCCTCGGAGCCGGTGCCTTCGATGATGGGCTTCTCCTGACCGTCGATGTAGACGCGGGTGTCGCCCTCGCCCCACCAGCTTTCGTCCTTCTGCTCGATCGAGAGGTTGCAGCCCACGTAATGGCCAGGTCCGCCGTCGGTTTGGAGGATCAAATAGGGTTCGCCCTTCTTGCAGGGAGTGGCCTGGCGGTACTGGGCGTGGAAGTGGAGTTTGTCGGCGTGTGCGGTGCGGTAGTCGATCTGATAGTAAAGCGCCACGCAGTCCTGCGGGCCTTCGTTGGTGAGAGTGAGCTTTGCGGAGTGGCTAAAGGGCATGGGCCAGTAGCAGTTAAGACCCGCATGGGTGCCAACAGCTAGCGGTGTGCTCGCATAGGCGTAGACTTGGGCATTGCCCAGGCCGAAGAAGTCACCCAGCGGTGCTTCGACGCAGGGTTCGGCGATGTCGTCGAACCAGATGCGCAGGACGAGCTTTCGCAGGGCGCTGCGCGAGGGATACATGTAGGTGAGCCAGATGTGAGTGATCTCGGCGGGGCCTTTGAGTTCCGCGAGAGTGAGCGTATCGCCGGTGTTGATACGCCGCATGTCCAGGTTGCCGCCGGAAGGGTCGGTGCTGGACTTGCGATGCACAGTGTAGTTC
>JBJKSL010000263.1:0-4548 GCA_046704145.1 Phycisphaerae bacterium | reverse complement strand
TATGGCCACGTCGCCGCGCGCAAAAGGTCGCGGATGCGTATGACAACTCCGCCGGATCGGCCGGCTGTGATGTCGGCGGCGGACCGCTCGCCGGCTGGAGACAATGAAACGAATGCGGCGTAAAGCTCACAGTCGCGCATCCATTCCTCCAGGGCCTTGCTGCGCTTCGGTCTGGCTGACAGCTGATAGCTAAAAGCTTTGAATCATCCTCTGCACCAGTTCCACGGGCAGACCCACCACATTGCTGTAGCTGCCTTCACACCGCTCCACAAAACGGTCCGCCTCGCCCTGGATGCCGTACGCCCCGGCTTTGCCCTCCCAATCTCCGCCGGCCAGATACTCGTCCAACTCCCGTGCCGACATCGCACGCATGGTCACATACGTAACATCGTGACAGATCAGCCGCCGATCCCTCGCCGGCCAGAACAGCGTTACCCCCGTGATCACCTCTTGCGTGGCCCCCAACAGCTCAGTCAGAATCCGCCGTGCGTCCTCCACGTCGACAGGCTTGCCGTACATCTGGTTGCCGATCGCCACGACCGTATCCGCACCGAGGATGACGCGATCCGGATACTCGTCCGCAACGCTCGCCGCCTTGTAGTAACTGACCGACTCCGCGAAAGCCGCAGGGCTCTCATGTAGGGCAACCGTGGGCGGCTCGTCGAACTTGGGGGACACCGCTTCAAACGCGATGCCCGCCTCCGCCAGCAACGCCGACCTCCGTGGCGACTGCGAGGCGAGAATGATCGGCTTGTTCAATGCACTCCCTTCCATGGCGGCCCATGATAGCACGAACGGAGGTGTTATTCCCGAGCCGTGCAAGCGACGGGGCTCCAACATCATTGTGCCGCCGCCTCCTCAAACCTCTCCAGCACGGACACTCCCGGAGCGGCCTCAGGTTCCACCCTCGGCTCAGCCCGCACCTCTTCCAGCCTGGCCAACTGACCGCGCAAAAACTCACACACCGTGATCGCCGTCACACCATACACCAGATGCTCGACCAGCGGCGCCACCACCTGCCGAGGCGTGTGCTTCCAGATCGGCGGCATCAGCCCCGTCGCCGGCAGCCACCCCAGATAACCAGTCGCCCAAGCCACCAACCCCAATGCCGCCCCGTCGCGCAGCCTGTGGCAGCACCCCGGCTTCAATCCGCAGTACAACTTGCCGAACGCCACCCCATAGCCCATGCCCACCAGATTCGCCGCCCGCTGCGACTCCGGCACGTACCGCCCCAGCGAGTCCGGCAGCGCACCCTTGAGCTTCCGCAGCATGAACTCCCCAGGATGCTGCTGAATAGGCGGCGTCGTACCCGACACCAGTTTCTGCTCCGCAGCCATCAGCCCATGGATGACGACCGTGCCGGCCAAACCGCCGATCGCCCCGCAGGTCATACGCCTCAGCAAGTCGGAATTCGCGGAACTCACGACAGCCTCCCTTCACTGAATGCGAGCAAAGAGAACCGTCTTCTTACCGATTACATTTGAAACTCATGCCCGCCGCGGCGTCCCCAAAACCGTGCGCAATAGACTTATGGACACCTCGCCGCGCGCAAAAGGACGCGGATGCGTATTATAGGTAGCCCGCGTGCAAGATGCTTCCTCCGCGAACAACGGAGGTTCCAAGGAGTGCTTCTACTCACATCGGCGAGAGCACCTGGGCCGTCCGTGCGGGGATGTAGATCTGAATGCTCTGCTCCCGCCCGTGCATGGGCTTGGCTTGCCATGGGTAAGTCTGGCCGGACGTCACCAGGCCGTTGCCGCCGAACCAGGTGTCGTCGGTGTTGAGGATCAACCGATAGTCCCGCGGGTCGGGCACGCCGATGCGGTAATCGCTGTAGCTCTGACTCGGATGCCAGTTGAACACGAACACTAGCGGCCCGCGGCGGAACACCATCAGCTTCTGCTCGTCGAAGATATTGATCGGCTGAATCAGCGGATCGTTCAGCAGATTGTAGCTCTCATCCAACGCGAGCATCTCGCGATCGAACGTGGCCAGATCCTTGTATCGGAGCAGATCGTTATCCACCAGCGACCACTGCCGGCGTGCATAGTGGAACGAGTTGTTGTTCCCCTCGCGCGGGAAGTCGACCCACTCCGGGTGACCGAACTCGTTGCCCATGAAGGTGAGGTAAGCCTCCCCGCCCACCGCAAACGTCACCAGCCGAATCATCTTGTGCAGCGCGATGCCCCGATCGATGACCACGCTCTTGCGGTCGCGGCTCATGTTCCAGTACATGTCCGCATCCATCAGCCAGAACGCGAGCGTCTTGTCGCCCACCAAAGCCTGGTCGTGGCTTTCCGCGTAGGCCACGTGCTTCTCGTGGGCCCGCCGATTGGTCAGCGTGTGGAACAGCTCCTGCATGGACCAATCTTCGTCCTTGGAATGCTTGAGGAGCTTTATCCAGTAATCCGGCAAGCCCATGGCCAACCGATAATCGAAGCCGAGCCCGCCCTCATCCAGCGGCCGAGCCAGCCCCACCATGCCGGAGACATCCTCGGCAATCGTGATGGCCTTGGGATTGAACTCGTGGGCAACCTGGTTGGCCAACTGCAGGTACGCGACCGCATCCTCGTCAATGTCCCACAGCAGGTAATCATCGTACGACGTGAACGCCTTGTTGCCGTGATGCAGATACATCATGCTGGTCACGCCGTCGAACCTGAAGCCGTCGAAGTGGTACTCGTCCAGCCAGAAGCGCACATTGCTCAGCAGGAAACGCAGCACCTCCACCTTGCCGTAATCGAACAGCAGCGAGTCCCAATTCGGATGCTCGCCGCGCCCACCCGCGTGAAAATACTGATAATCCGTACCATCGAAGCGGTTAAGCCCGTCCAGCACATTCTTGACGCTGTGGCTGTGCACGATGTCCAACAGCACGAGCAGCCCGCGGCGGTGAGCCTCGTCGATCAGGTACTTGAGGTCCTCCGGCGTCCCAAACCGCGACGAGGCCGCAAAAAAACTGCTCACGTGATAGCCGAACGACGCATAGTACGGATGCTCCTGGATGGCCATGAGCTGCACCGCGTTGTAGCCGCCCGCCGCAATGCGCGGCAGGACCTGATCGGCATACTCGCGATAAGTGCCGACCCGCGGCTCCTCCAAGGCCATACCCACGTGCGACTCGTATATACGCAACCCGCCACGAATCTCAGGCGCGGCATTCTGCCACTCATAAGGCGCGTCGGGTTGCCAGTATTCGCTGGTGAAACTGTTGCTCGATGCCTCATGCACCACGCGTCGGATGTACGCCGGCACGCGATCCATGGCCCCGATGCGGCTGACCACGTGCACCTTCACTCGGCTGCCGTGCATCAACCGGCCAGCATATTCGTCGTCCGGCAGGAAGATGCTCCATGTCCCGAACTGGTCGCACTGCATGGGATGGCTGCGGCGGTCCCACTGATTGAAATCACCCGTAAGGAACAGGGCGTGCGCCGCAGGAGCCCATTCGCGATACCACACCCCCGGCTTGCCGTCCCGCTCGCCACGATTAAAGCCGTAGTACTCATACCCCCGGGCGAACGCGTCCAGCGAACCTGCCGCCTCCACCGTCCGGGCCAGCGTGCGCTGATAGTGCTCGTAACGATGACGCAACGCCTCGGCATAAGGCTCGAGCCAAGGGTCGACCTCGATAAGACCGGTGCCATCTAGCTGGCCAGAATGTGTTTTCTTTACCGGG
This sequence comes from Phycisphaerae bacterium, assembly GCA_046704145.1. GTDB lineage: Bacteria > Planctomycetota > Phycisphaerae > UBA1845 > PWPN01 > JACQVT01. Next base: position 869 of record JBJKSL010000263.1, on the reverse strand, counting down.
GGCATAGGACAAGATCATAGAACCCGGACCACGGCCGGGCAAGCATAAACCCAGCAGCGACATTCATTACGCCGAAACATCTTCCCAGCCGATCCCCAAGTGTTTGATGGCGTAGCCGATTTCCTTGCGACAGTCGCCGTAGACCATCATCCAGTGGAACCCGCGCATGTCCTCCAGCAGATTCTCCCATTTCCCATCGATGGTCACGTCAATCTGCGACCGACATATGTCATGGAAGGGGCTGGCCACGATCTTGCCCGTCGCCCCGACCCATTTCTTGCTTCCAAAATCAGGGACGACGTGCGTAACGACCGTGTCCTTGGCCATCTCCACCTTGGGCGCAGCCCCGTAATCCGACTCGAAGTGCGTCAGGATCTTGGCCGGCTCATAGCTTTTGCCGTTCATCTTCCGTGGCGCCGTACAGTGGGCCAGCGTGACCATGCCGTGATGCGGCCACGTCGGGTCGTTCAAAAACACCGGCGTGCCCATGATGTGATGCATCAGAACGCCAGACGGAATTGCCACGAAATCCGACTCGCAAAACGCCAGATAACCTTCATCGTTGAGGATGCTCAAGGGCAGGCATGCGGTCGTCTTGGACAGCGGCATCACCGTGCCCATGCAGTTGCCGATAGTGAATGCCCGGCAGTCGTTTTCCGCCATAAGATCCTTGATCGCCCGCGTGAGGATCATCGCGTTTTCGACCGCCTCACGCTTGCAGTGCAGCTCGATGCCCGACTGCTTGAGATACTCATCCGCCTGCTTGCGGGCCTCAGCCACCGCCGCTTCATTGCCCTGCAAAGCATTCAGCCTTTTGCCAAACTCCTTGTACCCGACCTCGCGTATGTCGAAGTGCCACTTCTCCCGAG
>JBJKSL010000262.1:0-5224 GCA_046704145.1 Phycisphaerae bacterium | reverse complement strand
CTTCCGACATGTTCGGCCAGAGGCTGGCCATCTTGGGCTTGCCGCCGCGTTTGAGTTTGCCGGAGTCGGTCCGCTCGGGATCGCCAAGCTGGACGTATGGGCCGAAACGCCCCTTCTTGAGGTAGATGGGCTTGCCGGTCTCGGGATCCTGGCCGATCACGCGGTCGCCGGTACCGGCCCTGGCGAGCAGTTCCTTGGCTGCTTCAAGGTTCAGTTCGTCCGGTGCGATGTCCTCGGGCAGGTTGGCGCGAACGTCGGAGCCTTCCGCCTGGAGGTACGGTCCATAGCGGCCAATTCGCGCACAGATATCGTGGCCCTGTTCGTCTCGCCCCAGCGGAATGGTTGAAACCGCGCGGGCGTCTATGTCGTTCCAGCCGTCGCCGATGCGGCGTTTGAGGCCAATGTGCGCAACGTCCTGGTGGCCGTTGGTGCCGTTGCTGCCTTCGGTTTGGCCGAAGTAGAAGAGCCGCAGCCAGGGCTTGGGAGCCAGTTTGCCCGCAGCGATGGCGTCGAGGTCGTTCTCCATCCTGGCGGTGAACTCGAAATCGACGAGTTCGCCGAAATGCAGCTCGAGCAGGTTGACCACGGCAAATGCGTTGAACGTCGGGACGAGGGCGGTGCCCTTCTTCCAGACGTAGCCGCGATCCTGGATGGTTTGAATGATGGTCGCGTAGGTCGAGGGGCGACCGATGCCGCGTTCTTCCAGCTCTTTAATGAGGCTGGCTTCGGTGAAGCGTGCGGGCGGCGTGGTCACGTGCTGCTTGGGTTCGATCTTGACCGGCTTGAGTTGCTGGCCGCGCTGCATGGCCGGCAGTACTCGTTCCTGGGCGGCCAGTTCGGCTTCGGGATCGTCTGCACCTTCGACATAGGCCCGCAGGAAGCCGGGGAAGGTGATGACCTTGCCTGAGGTGCTGAAGGCGGCCGTGCCCTGACTTTGCGTGTCAGCCTCGATCCGCACGGTGGTGCGCTGGCCGAGGGCGTCCTTCATCTGGCAGGCGACGGTGCGCTTCCAGATCAGGTCGTAGAGCGCGTAAGCGTCGGCATCGAGTTCGCCACGCACGTCCTTGGGCGTGCGGAAGTACTCGCCTGCGGGGCGGATGGCCTCGTGGGCCTCCTGTGCACCCTTTGCCTTGGTGGTGTAGACGCGGGGCTGATCGGGCAGGTATTCGGCTCCGTAGAGGTCCTTCACCTGCGTGCGGGCTGCGTTGATGGCCTGGCTGGACAGGTTGGTCGAGTCGGTACGCATGTAGGTGATGTAACCGTTCTCGTACAGGCCCTGGGCCAGCCGCATGGTTCTGGCCACGGTGAAACGCAGCTTGCGGGCGGCCTCCTGCTGGAGCGAGGAGGTGATGAATGGGGCGTAGGCCCGCTGGGTAAAGGGCTTCTCCGCAACGTCTTTGACCGTGAATTGACGGGTTCCCAACTCACGGGCGACGGCCTGGGCATTGGAGCCATTCAGGGGGACGACGTTGCCGCCACCGGTAAACTGGCCCTCGGCGTTGAAGTCTTTGCCCGTGGCGACACGTTTGCCGCCAAGCTCGATGAGGCGGGCGAAGACATCGCCGCCCGGACCGACCAGACGCAGGGTGCTCTCGACATCCGAGTACTCAGAGGCCACGAACCGCATTCGCTCGCGTTCGCGACCGACAATCAAACGAGTGGCGACCGACTGGACTCGACCGGCAGAAAGTTTGGGGCCGATCTTCCGCCACAGAACGGGCGAGACCTCGTAGCCGTATAAACGATCCAGAATGCGACGGGCTTCCTGGGCCTCGACGAGCTGTTCGTCCAGATCGCGTGGGTTGGCCAGGGCGGACTGGATGGCGGTCTTGGTGATCTCGTCAAAAACCATCCGCTTGACTGGAACTCGTGGTTTCAGCACCTCGCGCAGATGCCAGGCGATGGCTTCCCCTTCGCGATCCTCGTCAGTCGCGAGGTAAAGCATATTTGCGGACTTGACCAGAGCTCTCAGCTTGCTGACCTGGGCCTTTTTCTTGGAAGGCACGATGTACAGCGGCCTAAAATCATTTTTGACGTCGACGCCGATGCGGGCCCAGTCCTCATTCTTGACCTCGGCCGGTATTTCAGCCGCAGTGGAAGGCAAGTCTCGGATATGGCCTATTGAGGACTCCACGACAAACCCAGAGCCCAGGTATTTGGAGATAGTCTTCGCTTTAGCCGGGGACTCGACAATGACCAGGGCAACGCCGTCGGAAGTCCGTCCGTCCGTTTTGCCGTCGCGAGTATTCTTCTGTATTTCTGACATCGGACCTCTTTTGGACAGGTCGGGAGTTCGAAAAGCCAATTCAACGCAGTTGCTTACGCCTGAGGGGCCTGTAAGTTGCCGAAAACATGGTTGCACCCCAAGCATGGGTTACCGGCTTGCGTGATTTATCGGCCGCGGCCGGCAATCCCTGGAGCGGGAGTATTATAGACAGACGCGTTCAGAGTCAAACTTGGGCGGGTGGGCGCCTTGCTTTTGTGAGCGGGGCCAGTAAGCTTAAACCCTTTATCCGGAATAGGATGAGTTCTCGTCTTGTCGGGAAATTACTGCCATGATGAAGTTTTTCCGTAAATACACGACGGCCATGTTGGCTGTGTTCATGTCTTTGCTGCTGGTGGTGTGGTTGGGCGGCACGGCGCTGACGAATATGGTCAGCCGTCGCAACGATACCGGTGATACGCCGGTGGCCCGGGCATTCGGCCGTGAGGTCAAGGAAGCCGACTTGGCGAGAATCCAGAACAACACGGCGATCGGCCAAAGGCTGGTGCCGTACTGGAACGCGCCCTGGAGCAACCTGGTTGCGATGCTCACCGGTCGCGATCCACGGATGGTGGCGCGGATGCGCGAGCCGCTGACTCTGGACGAGTGGTACGCGCTCGATACCGAGGCCCGGGAGAATGGCGTGCAGGTGCCTGCTGAACAGGTGGCTCAGTACAGGTCAAACATCCCCACTGAATATCTGACCGCTGTTCGCGACCAGCAGAAGTTGTCCCTCGACGAGATTGACTCCGTCATCAGGAGCTACCTGCGGGTTGTCGAGTTTGCGGTACAGGGTGCCTCCGCGATTAACGTTTCCGAGGCTGACGTCCGCGACTTCATCCGCCAGACGTCTGAGAAGGTCAAGGCCAGTTTCGTGGTGGTCGATCCGAGCAAACTGGAAGATCCGAAGTATCAGCCCACCGCTGAGGAAATCAAAGCTCAGTTCGAAAAGTACAAAGACAAGGCTCCGGGCGGCCCAGGACAGTTCGGTTACCAATTGCCCGAGGCCACAAAGCTTGAGTACATCGAGGTCGAAACCGACGCGTTGGCCAACTATCAGGTGATCAGCGAGGACGAGGCTCACTCCTACTGGGAGCAGCACAAGGCTGAATTCAAGCGTCCGGCCAGCCAGCCGGCGGCCTCAGCTCCAGCGACGCGTCCGGCGGAGCCTAAGCCTTACGATTATTTCAGCGAAGCCAAGCCTTTTGTTATCAAGAAGCTCCAGCACGACAAAGCGGTCAAGGCGGCCAACCGTCTTGCGGAAGAGTTGATCCGCAAGTTGCAGGAACCCTGGGCGGCCCAGCCGACCACTCAGCCGGACGGTTACCATCAGCCGCCGGCCAGCGCGATGGCGCCGGACCTCTATTCCGCGATCATCAAGAGCCAGACTGCCAAGCTCCAGAACGTCCTGGCCTTCGGGCAAACGTGGCTGTTGACCAGCGAAGGCATTGCCAAGACGCCCCTCGGAAAGACCTCGGCATTCGCGGACTCGCCGCAGCGTGTGCCGTTTGACAAGGTGGCCTTCATGGTTGCGGGTCTGTCAGCGGACAAGAAGGCCGACCCTGCTCACGCCCGTCTGTTCCGAAACGTCTACGAAACCTGCTCGGAACCGGTCACCGATGCGGCGGGCAACGTGTATATCTTCCGCAATGTGGCCGTTCGTCCGGCCCAGGCGCCAGCATCTGTCGACGAGGTGAAGGACAAGGTGGTCAAGGATCTGCGTCATATCAAGGCCTATGCTGAGGCCGAACGGATTGCCCGTGATCTGGCAGTGCGTGCCAAGGGCAAGGATCTCAAGACGGCGTTCGAGAGCGACGCACCTCTCGCAGCCAAGTTGGGCAATGCCTTCTCCGAGCCGAAGCCGTTCGCTCGTAAGATGATGTTCTCCTTCGGGGGTATGCCGCAGGTGTGGGACTCCCAGATTCCCGGCGTTGGGCAGGATCCTGAACTGGTGAAGCTGTGCTTCGACCTTGCCGGGCGAGCGACCACGACGCAGCCTGAGCCGGTCGCGGTCCACGAGGACAAGACTCGTCAGCGCTGGATCGTTGTGGAGTATGAAAAGCTGCTGCCGGTCACACGCGATGAATACAACAAGCAACGCGAGCAAACCCGCACCATGTTGCTTGCTCGCAAGCGGCTGGAGTTCATCATGACCTGGTTCAGTCACGATCAGATCATGGCTCGTGCGGGCTGGAAGAATATCGAGCCCGCCCAGAAGAGCAAGCCGGCGCCCGAGACCGAAAAGAAGCCGGCACAGCAAGCCGGGCTGTAGCGCACGGCCGGACATGCGGGACGAATTGCAGAAGTCCCGTTACTCGCATAAGCAGAAATACTGCCCACGGATTGCGTAGATGACTTCATCTGGTAATCTGTGGGCAGTTTTCTTGTACATGCCCTGATCTGCCTGCTTTGGCGGGTGTTTCAACGACGAATTAACTGGGGGGTGATGGAGGTGTGGCATGCGGCAGAGCTTGATCCTCGGAGCCTTGCTGGCCACGGCGGGACTGGCATCGGCTGCCAGTGATCCCTGGCAGCGGGCCCAGACCAACGCCGAGCAGAGCCAGCAGGCCATCCAATTCTGCAGGCGTTACGCTCAGGCCTGGCTCAGCCATGCCGATCCGCAGACGGGCTTACTGCCGCGACAGATCGGCAACGTCGAGCAGTTCTTCTGGAACGCCAAGGATTGTGCGGCGGACAATTATCCTTTCCTCACGCTGGTCGGCGAGGTGACCGGCGATCACTACGTCAAGCTCGCGTCACGTCACATTCTGCAGCAGGAACAAAAGTACACCACACTCGTCGATTCGCTCGGCGACGATTTCGATTTCCGCACACAGCAGTTCAAATCCGAGCAGGCGAACATGCCGGAGCTGATCTTTGGCGCGGCAGAGTATGCCAAGGACGGCCTGGTTCCCATTACCGAGTGGGTCGGCCCCGGCCCTTGGTCGCAACGTATGGACC
>JBJKSL010000261.1:0-4145 GCA_046704145.1 Phycisphaerae bacterium | reverse complement strand
GCCGGGCCGTACCACCCGATCATTCGCTGTTGCGATGTCTTCCTGCGGCCGACGAATACGGAGGGCTTCGGCGTGTCGATCGCCGAGGCCTTTGAGTGCGGCGTGCCAGTGTTGGCCTCCGACGCAGCCTGGCGGCCGGAAGGCTGCGTTCTGTTTCGCAATCGGGACGTTGCAAGCCTGTCAGAGAAGCTGGATTGGGTCGCGAGCAACCTGAGCTCGCTTCGCGCCGAGGCCGCGCAGCACAAACTGCCGGACGCGTTCTGCGACATAATGAAGGTTTACAAGCGGCTTCAAGAGATTTCCGTTTGAAACATGTGAGTTGCGTTGAACGATCAAACTGACAATCGCGCGGGCGTTTTCACGCAGGCCCCGGAGCCCGCAGACTCGCGTGCGGGCCGACTGTCGCGCCTGCTGCGCGAGGACCTGGGCCGGCTGCTGCGAACCGGCGTGCCGCACATGCTTGTGGCCGTGCTGGGCACTCAGGGCATGAGCCTCATTCGGCGTATCGTGCTGGCCAGGCTCCTGCAGGTGGACGAGATGGGGCAGATGATGTACGTTATGCAGATAGCCGATTTCGTGGCCATGATGGCCGACATGGGCATCTGCACCGCTGTGCTCAAGTATGTGTCCGAGCCGGTGTCCGATCGCCAGCGGGAGAAGATCTACTACGCAGGCCTGCTCTGGAGCAGCATCAGTGCGACCATAATTGCAGCAATCTACTTGCTGATCGCTCTGGCATTTCCCCTGCACCCGCAGCACGTCGTCCGGGTATTCCTGTTGATAGTGATTCCATACATTCCGCTCATGGCGGTGATGAGGATCCCGCTGCTGTTCATGCAGGCCCGCAAGGAGATCAAGCGGGCATCGCGGTTTACGATGTTCACTCAGGCTGTCGGGGTGACCGTCACGGTGTTTGCCACCTGGAAATGGGGCCTGTGGGGCTTCTTCTGCACAGTCGCGGTCGGCCCACTGGTCAACACGATCATTCTGCTGCTGGCCACGCGTTCACACCTGCATGTGTTTGGCCTTGCTGGCGACCTGCTACGGAAGTTGGTGTCCTTCGGCATTGTCAGCATGCTCGCTAACTTGGCCACCGTGGCCAATATGACGGTCATTGTCGTCTTGCTGCATGTGTTAACCAGGTCTGACGACCAGGTGGGCATCCTGGCAATCGTGGTGATGATCATGACCGGAATACGACTGCTGCCGCTATCGCTGCTTCAGGTCGCATTTCCGTACTTGTCAGGACTACTGAACGATGTGCCGCGACTGCGCAAGCGCGTGCGCGAACTTAGCCTCAAACAATCTGCCGTTGTGACGTGTTGCATTGCCGTCTGGGCGATCTTGGGGTCGCACTTGATAACACTGGTCTTTGGCGCCAAGTACCACAGCGCATACTGGCCTTCAGTCGTCATGGTTGCAAGCCTCTTGCCATTCAGTCTCGGCGCTCCCTTTGCACAAGTGGCGGCAGTAGCCGGCAAGGTGAAAATGAATCTGGCAGTTACGGTCGTCATGTTGATTTGCTCCACGGTGCTGTGTCGCATTATGATCCCTTCCATGGGCGTTTTGGGCTGCACCAGCGCGTTTCTGATAGCTCAGGTGATCGCCAGTGCATTGCAGATCGTGTGGGTAGGTGGATCGCTCAAACGAAATCGCTTGATTTCAGCCAAGGAGGTCGCTCGTGAGTAGGCTGTTGCATCGAGTTCTCGACAGAGCACGACGGCGTCTGCTGGGAGATGTTCGCTATTATCGTCGCCGAGGGGCGAGGATCGGGAAGGTTGCGCTGTTTTCCGGCGGAACCTCTCTGGCTGAGCCTCATCTGTGCGAGATTGGCGACAACGTCTGGGTGACTTCTGGTGTCGTGTTTCTGAACCATGATGGGTCCCTCGCGATGTTGCACCGGGTTGGCAAGACTGACCTCGTAAATGTCGTCGGAAAGATACTCATTCATAACGACGTCTTCATTGGTATGCGAGCTATCATCATGCCGAATGTTGAGATTGGACCATGCAGCATTGTGGCTGCCGGAAGCGTCGTGACCAAGGATGTGCCCGCAGGGACGGTCGTTGGCGGATGTCCGGCGAAAGTCATCTGCACCATAGAGGAACTGCTGGACCGTTATTCAACGGAGGAAAGCATCCTGCTGGTTGACAACGAGGCCCAGATAGAATCGGTGGTGACCAACTACTTCATGACGCTGAACAATCGCGGCAAGAAGGCGTTGCGGCTGCGTCACGGGAAGACGGATCTGACCAGGAGGTAGTGTCTATGACTATCGTCGATTTGTTGCTACACAGCATGCTGCGAGCGATAAACTTCACTGCGCGCGTGAGACGAAAGATCCGCCGCAGACTGCTGATTGACAGGCTGGCCGCGTGCGGCCGTAAATTTGTCTTCGGTGCCGACGACGTGATTGGATATCCCGCCAACATCTTCGTTGGGGATGATGTATTCATAGGCGCCGGAGCGATCATTAGTGCAAACGGCGAGGCAAAGATCCGGTTTGGCAACGAGTTCATGGCCGGCCCTCGGCTGGTGATCATGGCTGGCGACCACGATTTCCACAAGATAGGGCGCAGGACGCGCGGTGCCACTGAAGGTATTAACTCCGGCCAGGTCCTTCTGGAAGAAGATGTATGGTGTGGGGCCTGTGTGACGATATTAAAGCAGGTGACGATCGGCGAGGGCGCTGTGGTGGGCGCCGGGTCGGTCGTGTCGAAGTCGCTGCCGCCGTATACCATCTGTGCGGGCAACCCCTGCCGTGCGGTTCGGCTGCGGTTTAGCGACGAAGACCTGCGACGCCATCTGGCGATCTTGGGCCGCGGCGAGGAGCAGATCGAGCAAACGCTCGCCCGACGGCGGAAGGCTGTTGACGCGCTTGGAATCGATATCAAGCCGTGCAAGGCTTACTGATCCCCCAAGTAGGTTTTGCCGGGACTATACAAGCTGTTAATATGGAGTCTTTCCGAGAGAACCCATGGAGCGTGTAGAACAAGACCCTTACTACGACTCACCGGCCGCCGGGACGGTGGCTCAGCCGCAAGCCGCCAGTGTGATCGGCAAGTTCCTGCTGGTGTTCGTCGGCTTATGTCTGGGCGGCATTACGCTGCCATTCACGTGGCTTTACGTCAAGAACATCTACTTTGCCGGCTTTGGCAGCGTCGTCGTATTCGCAATTCCATTGGTTGCGGGACCGCTGCTCATGCTGGGCTTTTATCGCCCGGCTTACCCATTCCTGCTGGCGGTGGCGATCGGGATCCTGGACTTTCGATTGGCAGGCAGGTTCGGTCTGTCCACTGAAGATATCCTCGGGATTACGCCAAACATCTCGAACATCATGCTCGCGCTTGTCTTCCTACAAAGCTTCCTGTGGAAGTCAAACCGCCGCATTCCAAGGTTTCTGTGGTTCTTGGTGGTCGGCGTGCTGGTCGGCGGCGGCATCGGACTGTTTGTAGCCAGCGAGAGCGATACCGCGGTATCTGCCTATATAATGCGCGCCATTCTGCCAATGGGCATCATGCTCAATTTCATCCGCACCATCCGGGACAGCGACGAACTTGATTTCGTGTGGTCGGGCCTGCTTGTGACGGCGATGGTCATCACCGGCTACAACATGATTCTTACGTTTACCGGCGACAATCGAGTGGAGGTCGACCGCACCATTGCCGGCGGAAACGTGGTTGCGATCTTCTGCGCGGTGCTGCTGCCGTTGGCAGTGACCTGGGGCTTGACCGCTCAGACCTTTGGCCGCCGGTGGCTGGGGCGCATTACATCGGTGTTCCTGCTTGCCCAGATATGGGTGGAATCCAGCCGCGCCGCGATGGCGCTTGCCGCCCTGTGGCTGCTGGTGGCACTGGTGAGACGATTCCGCAACGTGCTCCGGTCGCCGCTTTATTTGGTCATGATCGGCGGCCTGCTTCTTGGCGGCTTGGCGTACATCGCGGGAACGAGACTTGCAGAGGCCGGCGGATCGCTGCAGTGGGAGCGATTCGCCCAGATGTTCCAGCATGGCTTTGCCGGCGAGGCGAGATCGGTAGTGTGGTCCCGGTCTATCGAGATCCTCGGACAGCACTTCCCGCTGGGCATTGGCATGAACATGTTCTATATGAACTATTCATCTTACGCGCACCCGCACCAGATTATCC
>JBJKSL010000260.1:0-2931 GCA_046704145.1 Phycisphaerae bacterium | reverse complement strand
GTGCCGTGTTTATTTTGGAAAGATGCCTGTGAGGTTGAGGTATACGGCTTCGATCTCATCCACCATGTGCCGCCAATCGAAGCGGTGTAGGCAGAACTCGCGACCGGCAGTGCCGAGACTGCGGCGGGTCTCGGGGGAGGCGGCCAAGTCCACCATGGCGGTTGCGAGGCCGTCGACGTCGTTCATTGCGACCAGCACTCCGGTGCGGCCGGGGATGACCACTTCCGGTGCGCCGTCGATATCGAAGGAGATGACCGGCACTTCCATGAGCAGCGCCTGCACTGCGGCTCGCGGCAGACCCTCCCATTGTGATGCGTGCACGAGCATGTCCATGCCGGCGGCCATGCGGGCCACCTCGTCAGGCTCGACCAGGCCGGTGAGGTGAACCTTTTCACGCAGGCCGCGGAACGCGAGTTCCTCCTCGTATTCCGACCGCTGTGCACCATCGCCGACCCAGACGAATCGCAGTTCCGGGCAGCGAGCGGCGGCCTCCGCCATGGCCGGGATCAGTCTTTCGTATCCCTTGTTGCGGAAGAGCCGGGCGATTGCACCGACGACGATGTGTTCATCGCTGAACCCCCAACTCTGCCGGATGGCTTGCCGATCGTAGAGCGCGGGGTTGAACCAGTCGGTACGCATGCCGGAGTAGACGGTACGGAACTTCTCTCGCGCTGCCAGGCGGGCTTCGACGGCCTGATCGATCATGGCGTCGGCGACGGTGATGATACAGTCGGTGTGTCTTGCGGCGCTGCGTTCCAGGAAGCGGTAGAGAGCCTGCGTCATCCAGCCTTGCGTGCGGTTGAAGCTCATGCCGTGAATGGTGTGCACGATCTGCGGCACGCGAGCATTGTGGGCGGCGAATCGACCGAGGATGCCGGCCTTGCTGCTGTGCGTGTGTACGATGTCGGGATGTATCTCCCGCAGTGTGCGGGTCAACTGGTTGAAGGCACGGTGGTCGAGGAGCGGATTGACCGCCCGCCGCAGGCTCTGCAGTTCGATCACGTCGTAGCCGGCACGCTTTGCCTGCTCCAGCAGTTGGCCTTCCGGACCTGCCTCGGGTCCGGTGATCAGCGTGACCTTATAGCCGCGCTGGTGCAGGCCCTGGCAGGTGAGAATGGTGTTCTCCTGGGCGCCGCCGACGATCAGCCGCGTGATGATATGGCACACGTGCAGGGGGAGGCTCATCACTCCACCTCCTGCTCGGCGTCGATCTCTTGTGCTACGACCGGCGGGTAGGACGGCTTGATGAAAGACTCCGGCGGCCGGGTGAGATCGTAGCGCACCCACTGCAGGCAGAGTCCTCGAGCCGGCGCCGTCGTCCCCGCCTTGGAGCGGTCGCAACTGGCTAGGATTTCGGCGGCGTAGTCGGGCTCCCAGTGACCGCGGCCGATCTCAATCAGTGTGCCGACCATGTTGCGGACCTGGTTGTAGAGGAAGCCCGTGCCTTCGACATCGATGGACAACTGTTGGAACCGGCGGTTCACTTCCAGACGCAGGACGGTCCGCACGGTGGTCTGCCGCGGGCTGCCCTTGCTGGCGAAGGCGGCAAAATCGTGTGTGCCGACGAGCAGGGCGGCGGCGGCCCGCATACGCGTTTCATCGAGCGGCTGCCAGAAGTGATAGGCGTAGCGTTGGTGCAGGTAGTTGACCGGGCGGCCGGCAGTGTTGTGGATGGTGTATCGGTACAGCTTGGAGACCGCGTCCGAGGTCGCGCGAAAGCCGACGGGGACCTCGTCCGCCCGCAGGATGGAGATATCGGTGGGCAGGCGGCAACCGATGGCCCGACGCAGATTGTCGCACGGGATATCGCAGGTGGTCTCGAAGTTGGCGACTTGCCCGCGGGCGTGTACGCCGGCATCGGTTCGGCCGGATGCAGCCAGGCCGATCGGGTGCCGAGCCACCCGGCGGATGGCCTGCTCGATGGTTTCCTGGACGGTGCGAAAGCCCGGCTGAGTCTGCCAGCCGTGGAAGTCGGTGCCGTCGTAGGCGATCAGCAGGCGGATGTTACGCAGCATAAAAGGCGATTGTAAATGAACGGCGGAGTCATTCCCAGCGGGTAGAGAGCGACTTGGTGCGGATCAAGCCTAGGGATCATAAATGACATGTTACGACGCTGCAGAGTTTAGAAACCCCACGTCGACCGGGCATCTGGCCTGCTTGCCGTTTTCGGAGATCAGGCGGCAGCCGTCGGCTTCGACCTCGATCCGCTTTACGCGCTGGAAATCAGCCGGCGTGGGTGCGACGGCCATGATGTAGTTCACCACCAGGGGCCTGTTGGGTTCCATCTGAAAGGCGGTGGGCACGCCACGCTTGTTGAGAGGGTTAGGCTTGGCGCTGGCGGCCAGACCCATGTGGAAGTAGGCGGTGACCTCTTCCAGGCCCATGACCGACGCGTGACGGCCGTTCCAGGGGGCGTAGTGTCGGCCGGCGTTGGACATCCACATGATCGTGCCGGCCAGCACCTTCGGATCTTTGAGGGCGAACCACACATAGCTTTGCCTGGGGAACGAAACCGCGGTCCAGGCGATGCCCCGATCCGGGTCGGCAGTCACCATGACCAGATCCTCGAATCCGCGCCGAGCGGGGTAACGGCTGATGTCGACGTTCTCGCCGGTGATGGTGGGAACCTTGTTGAGGGCCCGAAACTCGGCACCGGGCTTGAGCATCTGATATCCGCCTTCTTCGGGCTTCTCGAACGCCTCCGGGAAGACCTGCCCATACTTGAACGGGCTGAGCGAGACTATGCCACTGCCGGGTTCGTCGGGGAATTTGAGCGTGGCGTGATGGCCAATGTCCATGGGGCCGGTCATGCCAGAGATCACGTGCTGGCTGTAGATGGCGTTATGGCCGTCGACAACGCTGATGCGCTTGTCTACGCGGCCCTTGCGGATGGTCGTGTCCATGGCCAGATGCAGGGTTGAGCGGCTGTCG
>JBJKSL010000259.1:0-3296 GCA_046704145.1 Phycisphaerae bacterium | reverse complement strand
GCGAACTGCCGTTCCTGCAGGATGCGGACGCGGGCCTGGCGGATCAGCTCGAGGAGGGCGAGGAACAGGCCGACCATCTCGCCGCGCGACCGGCCCTCGAAGATCTTTTCGAAGGGCATGGTCGGGCCTTCGCGCTCGAGGCGGTCGAGCACGTCGTCGGCGTGCAGGGTGATCGGCGTGTCGTCGTACTTGACGTCGTGCGTAGCCTTGTTCCGGCCGACGGCGGCCAGCAGCTTGTTGAACGCGGTCAGCAGATCCCAGATCTGCACGTCTTCGAGGTCGACCTCGGTCTCGGCCTCGGGCAGTTCCTGGCCCGGGCGGGCGAAACGCTGAGAGTGCAGCTCAGCCTTGTCGGCCAAACGCATGGCGGCCTCGCGGAAGGTGCGGTAGGCCAGCAGTTGACGGACGAGGTCGGCCCGCGGGTCCAGGCCGGTGTCGTCGTTCTGCTCGGGCGGCGGCTTGGGCAGCAGCATCCGCGACTTGATCTCCATCAGCGTGGCAGCCAGGACGAGGAACTCCCCCACCACGTCCGGGTCCAGGCCCTGCAGCAGCTTCACGTAGCCCAGGTACTGCTCGAGGATCCGCGAGATGGGGATGTCGTAGATGTCCACCTCTTCCCGGCGGATGAGGTACAGCAGCAGGTCCATCGGGCCGCTGTAGGAGTCGAGTTGCACGCGGTAGTCGGACATGCATTCCATTGTAACCGGAATTGGCGGTAAAGGAACGGGATGCAGAGGAAGAGAATGTAGAATGCTGAATGCAGAATGTTGAATGCCAGAGAAGAGGCGGGTCGACGGGATGCGAGACACGGGGTGCGGTCAGCGAGCCGCGGGGTTTACTCGTCCGGCGTAGCCTTGGCAAAGTCGGATCCCCGCGCATGGCTGGGCAAGATTGGCGCGGCGAGAAGAAGGTTTTTCAGAGCCTCAGAGCGCAAGCCAGGGCTCCACCGCTTCACTCATGACTTGGGTGGGGTTGCGTGGCAGCCTTTTCCAGCCATGCCATAGCTTCGGCGCGGTCGAGTCTCTCTATTCTCGTCTCTCGCCAATCCCACTTGGCCTGAAACTCATCGTCATCGCCGGAGTCAGGCGTCCAGTCGACCATCCGGCCGGTGCGGTCGAATACGTACGCTGCAGGGCCAGAGGGTAATAGTCCGGCTCCGCCGCCAAAGACCCGGAGGTATTCGTCATTGGCGAGCGTAAACTTGTGCGTGTCTGGCCGCCACCTTAGGTAAGTTGCCAAGGTGGTCACGCGCTTGGGTGGGATCACGCGATAGCAGAGAGCTTCTTCGCACGCAAAGTATGCGGCGAAGGCCAGGAGCAGCCAACCGAGTTGCTTCAAGGACGGCGACCGAAGAGCGAAGCGTAGGACCGTTCCCAGGATTGCTGCGCTCGTGAGTATCGCAAGTGGCTTCAGCGGTAGCCAGCCGCCCACGCGGTATGAGTGGAAGACATAGAGCACTGGCTCTGCTATACAGATTATCAAAGCCAATATAAGACCGAGAACAGAACGACAGCCAAGCGACCTTGTGACCGATTCATTCGGCATGCGAGTTGCCTTTCGGATCGTTTAATCGCCCGAGTGGTCTTGATCCTTCATCACTCATCCTTCAGCCTTCCGCCTTCATCCTTCCTCCTCCCCCACGCCATCGCTCTTGGTGACTTCGCGCAGCACGGTCGTCGCGTAGCATCCCGATTCGAGGAAAAAGCCGATTTCTATGTAGCTGCCGTGGGGGTCGTTGCCGGACTTTACGGTCACGTCCTGGGGTTGGAAGCGCAAGGGGCGGCGGCTGCCGGGAGTGCGGTGTTTGCCGTCTTCGAGCCACTCGCAATCGGTGAGGTTGGCGGCTTCGAGCAGTTCGCGTTCGATGCGGCCGGGCTCGCCGGCGGGCTCGGTCATGCGGTGGCCGAAGAGCGGGCCGGTGGGCGAGATTTCGAACACAGTGCAGCGCGGCTGTTCGCGGTCGACGTCCTCGACGCGGAAGACGGCGCCTTGCGGGTGTCGCCAGGCGAGGTCGCCGGGCAGAAGTTCGTCAAGCGTCTGGATGCGTTTGGCCACGATCTGATTGAAGAGCATGGACTGGAAGGCGGATACGTAGAAGCGCTTGGCCTGCTGATCGATAACGCGGAAGGCGCGGGCAGCACGGCCGCGGTTCTTGGCCATCTCGCGGGCGGCGCGGCGTTCGTTGCGGAACATGTAGGGCCAGGCGGCAGCAGCGGCATCGTAGTCGCCGCGATCGTAGGCCTTGCGAGCCTCCAGCACGCCACCGCGATCGAATTCGCTGGCGCGGCCGAGCATGACGGCGAGGGCCTCATCGAAGTCGCCGCGGACGACGGCCTGGCCGATCTCCCAGGTGTCGCCGCGAGCGCCGAAGCGCTGCGGACCGAAATAGTTGGGCACGCCGCGACGGGCGAGCACGTCGAGCATGGATCGCACGTCATCGGCACGAGCGGGGTCGACCTGCCGCAGCCGAATGGTGAAGCGGTTGCCCTTGTGGTGGCCGAGCTTGAGCTTGTTGGTGTGTCGGCTGACCTCTACGACGCGAATGCCGGGCACCTGCAGGGCGGCGACCTGGGCGGGGTCGATGTGTTCGAGGCTGAAGGTCTGGCGGGCGACGGCATTGGCGTCCTTCAGGCCTGCGTAGCCGATCTCGTACTTTTGGCGGCCGAGGGCGCGGGCGACCTCCTGCACGGCCTGAGCGGTGGGCAGGCCGACCTTCTCGATGCGGAAGTACACGTGCGTGCCGGTGCCGGAGGCTTCGTACAGCGGCACCTCTTCGACGATGAAGTCCTCCGGCCGTTGCTTGATGGCGCCGCCGACGCCGGGGATGTCGGAGGTCAGATACGGTAGTTGGTCGATGGTAAGCATGACTGGGAGGTTATACAGAGCGCGCCGGGTCAAGACAACTGGGCGGGGAAAGAAGATGGTTCCAGAGTTCTAGAGTTCCAGGGTTCCAGGGAGACTCGGTTCCAGGTTTCAGGTTTCAAGGTCCCAAGATTCAGTTTTCGAGGTCAGGGTGTAGTTTGGGCTTTGAGAATTGACCGCGGAGCTTGATTTCTGTAGATTGCGCTGCGGCAAAATTGGTCCACAAGGTGCACCACTCTTGGCGACCTGCGGCCAAAGGTGGTGCTTAACGACAAACTCCCACCAGGAGGCCTGCCATGGAATCCAATCCCAGTTCCAAGTCCCAGACCAGTCGTCGTCGGTTTCTGAAAACCACCGGTGCCTTGGCTGCCGCGGCTGCGGTTGTGCGGCCGTCGTGTGCCCGCGCGGCGAACGAGACGCTTGCCTTGAACGGC
>JBJKSL010000258.1:0-2739 GCA_046704145.1 Phycisphaerae bacterium | reverse complement strand
GCCTTTGGCGTTCACGGGCATAGGCGTGCTGCCGGTGGCGTCGACCCCGATGCCGATGATACTGGCGGGGCTGAAGCTCTTGTCTGCCGCCTTGGCTGCCCTGACCGCTGCCTTGCTGGCCTTGGCCATGGCGGTGAGCCAGTCGCCGGGATTCTGCCGGGCCACGTTGGGGTCCTTGGGGTCGAGGATGATGCCGGCCTCACCGCTGGCGTAGCCGGCCACCGCGGTGGCGACCTCCTTGCCGTTGGCGGGGTCAGCGATAAGAGCTCGGGCACTGTTGGTCCCAAAATCCAGACCGAGAACGTAGGCTTTGGCCATGGCAGAGTCTCGCTTTATACGTATCGAATGGTGGTTACGGCACGACTTCGCTGTCGCTTGCCGTATGAAGGCCAGAGTCTACACAAGCCGGCTGGTTTTTCCAGTCAAGCCGCTATTTCAGCAGTGCAACAAAGCCCGCCTGTTCGAAATGATGATCGCCGGTGAGGGCCTCGGTGAGGTCGCGCTCCTGCATGACCACGAACGAGTTGCAGTCGGTGAGGGACCAGCTTTTGTCGGGGCGGCGTGAATACAGATCAATGCCTGCTTCAAATGTGCCTTTGTCTGGCGGCAGGATGGTAACTTCTGGATCAGCGTGCAGAGCCTCCAGCAGTCGCAGAAACACAGGTCTCTGGACGGGGCTTGCGAGTGCGTCAGCGACTTCTGTCAGCACCCACGCAGTAGTCAGGACCTGACCTTCGATCAGGCCGGAGAGTCGAGTTGCCCTAACGTGCGCGCCATCGTCAGGATTGAGGATGGCAAGGTAGTAGAAGCTGTCAGCGAAAAGGTGTTTCATTTTTTCGGCTGGCCGTGAAGATAGTGGTCGTGATTCTCCGCCAGATCCGAGGGCAGACCTTTCGCTATTCCGATTACGGGCTTGAGTCGCTCGGCCAGCGTACGACCTTTGCCCGGCTCTTCAGCCGGCTCGACCTTTACCTGCGTGCCGTCGGGCAGTTTCGCTTCCGGCGGGAGGACGACTACGCCGTTTTTGACTGTGCCTGTGTAGGTCATCGGGAATCTCCTCTTTAATTGTACCAACCCCGCGGGGCTGCGGAAAGCCACGGTGGGGGCGACGGCGGGCTGTCGCCGTCCGGAAGACGGCCGGCTGGCCACGTTGATTTGCCCCGGGGACCGGGTACACTCACCGCATGGGTGCAATCCGTCCACCGAGGCCGGTAAACCTCATTTGCGGCTTGATCTCCAGCGATCCGGACCTGATGGCCCGGGCGGTCAAGCTGTTGGAACAGCACCAGGGGCCGACCGACGCCGTAAGTGAATTGTGGCCCTTCGACATGACCGATTATTACACGCTGGAAATGGGTGAGGGCCTCCAGCGTCAGTTTGTATCTTTCGAGAGACTGATCGACCCGGCTCAGTTGCCCAGCATAAAGATCCTGGCCAACCAGTTCGAACGGCGGGTCAACTATGACCTGGGCCTGCCGGAGGATCAACGGCGGGTCAACCTCGACCCCGGCTATCTGACGTTGAGCAAGATCGTGCTGGCTACGACCAAGGACTTCTCACACCGGCTGTACCTGGGCAGCGGAATCTACGCGGAGAGCACCTTGCATTTCGAGAACGGACAATGGATAGCTTGGCCGTGGACCTATCCGGATTACGCCGGGCCCCGATACCATCCCTTCTTTGTGAGCCTGCGCGATAACTACAGGGAGAAGCTGAAGCATATCGGGTCGCCGCAGCCGGGACGCGGCTTGCAGCAGGATCAAGATACGCATGGGGGGCAGGCGTGATCTCCATCGGCACTGCCAGCGCTGCCGGCGCGGCCTTGGCCGGCTCGTTCCTGCTCAGCGCGGTGATCACTCCTATAGTGCGAAAATGGGCACTGGATCGCGACTTCGTCGATCATCCCGGCGCACTCAGCCACAAGCGGCATAGCCGGCCGATCTCCCTCGGCGGAGGCATCGCCATCACCGTGGCCATCCTGGCACCCATGGCCGCCGGCCTGATCGTGGCCAGCGCCCTGCTGAAACTGGACCCGCAGCGGCTGGATTCTCTCGCCCAGATTGTCCCTCAGTGGCGAGCCCTCGCCGGCGGCGTGGTCATGAAAATCCCTCAGACCCTCGCCATCATCGCAGGGGCACTAGTGCTGCACCTGGTGGGCATCATCGACGACCATCATCCATTGTCGCCGGGGATCAAATTCCTGGTTCAGATCGGCGTGGCCCTGGCTCTGACCGCAGGCTTCAATATCCGTTCCGGCGAGGCTCTCGGCCCGACGCTCTCGGTTGTGCTGACCACCGTGTGGATCGTCACACTGATCAATGCGTTCAACTTCATGGATAACATGGACGGCCTGAGCGCGGGCGTTGCTGTGATTACCGGCATCATTCTTGCCGTCAGCGCGTTGACTGCGAACCAGATCTTCGTGCCGTGCCTATCGCTGATGGTGGCGGGGGCCATGCTCGGTTTCCTGGTCTATAACTTTCCGCCCGCATCGATCTTCATGGGCGACGCCGGCAGCCTGGTGGTTGGTTATTTCCTCGCGGTGTGCTCGATTCTGACCACCTTCTATGACCCCGGTAAATACCAGCACCGCGCGGGTGTGCTCGTGCCGTTGGTGGTCTTTGCCATCCCGCTGTACGATACGGCCAGCGTGGTCGTCCGTCGGCTGCGACTTGGCGTCAGCCCCTTTCGCGGCGACCGGCGGCACTTTTCGCATAGGCTGGTTGCGTTGGGCAAGTC
>JBJKSL010000257.1:0-4418 GCA_046704145.1 Phycisphaerae bacterium | reverse complement strand
GGATCAACCTGCCGTTCGGCATGGACCGAACGTGTATTGTGGCCCGCACCTCGCGGCCGTGATCGACGACCAGATCGGCGGTGAAACCGGCCTTTTCGCTCGCAACGTGCACGTCAACCAGCGACAGAGGCAAGGGCTTGTCCTGGCCCTTTACTTTTATCCAACCCACGCCGCTGCGTTCGTGGGGAGAGATCGTGCGATCCAGCCGGTAGGGCATGCATTGGATCATGATCCTGGTGCCCCAACTGACTGCGTGAACGGCCGTAGGCGTGCGGTTGATGATGAAGCGACCGGATTCAAACCGGCGGACGCCCTGCCTGGCCGGCCAAGGCTGCTGCGCGGGGCCGGAGGCGAAATGCATCGCCAGCCAGACCTCGGCCAGTTGACACATCCTGTCACCCTGGGCGGAGGCGAAGAAGTTCTCGCCCGGCGCGTAGATAGCCCCCGAATCGGAGCGGGCCTGCATGCGTTGGAGTACGTCGAGGCCTCGGTCCACGAGCGGCCACGCGTCGGATGAGCGGCCGACCGTGGCCATCAGAGCGTTGGGATACAGCCAATCCACCTGACGGAACAGGGCCCAATCCTGCCCCGATGGATAGACGAAGCCGCCGTCGGGCAGCGTCAGCCACACCAGGTTCTCGTATATCTCGGGCAGGTTGTGAAGCAGAACCTGCGGAACGGCTCGACCGGTCATGAGGTGATCGAGGCCGCCGCTCAGCATAAAGTTGATGGTGGTCATGTAGTCGGGATGGATGATGTTGTGGTTTTCGAGCGTGAAGTCATCGTAGATGTTGGCTCCGCTGAACCATGCGGACACCGGCTTGCCGTCGAGCATCTCGCCGGAGTGCTGGTCCGCCGGCCGCAAGAAAGACGAAACCGCCCAGGTGCGGAACCGGCTCTCCCATGTCTCCCGCCGCGGATCGTTGGGCATGAGCAGCACGGCCGTCGAGAGAATGGTGGAATTCCACGCGTTTTCTTCCGCCTTGGTGTCCTCCTTCAGTTGATGAGGCGGCTGCATGGTGGCGATGCGGTCCGCTTCATGGGCGACAACCCCACGCACTGCCTCGGCCAGATCGCCGGGCAGATCGGCTCCCAGCCACCAGGCGGCATGCCCCAGTGCGCAGGACCAACTCGCCGATTGCCAATGATCGCCCCATTTCTTGCCGTCGCTCGTGGGCCGCGCGCCGGTCACGTGCGTGGTAGTGAGGTATCGGATCAGGGGGATGATCTTCTGTTCGAGCAGATCGGCCCGCGACAGACCGGTCTCCTTTTCGTCATAGGGGCCAAAGCGATAGAGAAACGCGAGGCCGCAGACGATGCCCGTGTTGGGTCTGATGTTGCCCTCTTGGCTACCGCTATCGGTTCCCAGCAGCATACTGGGATCTTCATGCCACGGGTGGAGAGTCGTCAGCAGAAACCGTGCCTGTCTCTCGAGTCCCGTATACGCGCGGTTGGCGCGATCCTGAACGAGCGAATCCTGGATTTCAGGCAGTTTCCAGGCCAAGCCGGTCGCCGGCCGGCTGGTCTGACCGTACAGAGGCATGGAATTGCACAGAAACACCGCTCCAAGCAATGCAATGGTTCTCAAAACTCCCTCCATCTCGCAGGTTGGTTGTACAGGGCGGAGATAGCACCCGGCATTCAGGGCGATTATACCCCTCAAGGGGGGTCGGCGACGCATCCAAAGAGGGCGTCCTGGCTGGCGATGTCGCGTCGATTACATGGCCGGCATATACAGAGCCCGGTCGTGGGCTGCTTGTCTGCAGGCGGGCTCCTACGTATGATAAGCACTCGCATTCGTGGCCGGAGGGGCATCCGGCGTAAACAATACCCATTAGGGGTCGTTTTTTGCATCCCGACGAGTCGCAGGTCTCACGTGAGAAGCGACTCCCGCAGAACGGGCACGAATTCGAATGCGTCGAAGAACCAAAATCGAAAGGATCAAACAAGTGGCCAACGGTAAGGCGAGCAACTCGTATCTGTTCACGTCGGAATCGGTTTCCCAGGGACACCCGGACAAAGTCTGCGACCAGATCTCGGATGCCGTGCTGGACAGCCTGCTGAAGCACGATCCGCATGCTCGTTGTGCCTTGGAAACCATGGTGACCACGGGCCTGGTGGTCATGGCCGGCGAAATCACCGTGCACAATGAGGCCGCCGCACAAGCCCTGGCCAACGCAGAACAGACCGCTCGCGACACCATCCGCGAGATCGGCTACGTCGACCCGGAGATCGGCTTCGATTACCGCAGCTGCGGCGTGCTGCGAGCCATCCACTCGCAGTCGGCCGACATCAGCCAGGGCGTGACCGAAGGCGAAGGCCTGCACAAAGAGCAGGGCGCCGGCGACCAGGGCCTGATGTTCGGCTTCGCCTGCAACGAGACCAAGGTGCTCATGCCCTTGCCCATCCACCTGGCCCATCGGTTGGTCGAAAAGCTGACCGACCTGCGTGATAGCGGCGAGCTCGATTGGCTGCGGCCCGACAGCAAGAGCCAGGTCACCGTCGAATATGTCGACAACAAGCCGGCCCGCATCGACACGGTGGTCATCTCCACCCAGCACACGGACGAGGTCTGCGACCGTAAGGGCAACCTTTCGGAAGCTGCCCGTAAGGCCATCATCGATAAGGTGGTCAAGCCGGTGATTCAGGCTGAGAATGAGGGGCTGTGGTCCACCAAGATCAAGTTCCACATCAACCCCACCGGCCGATTTGTCGTCGGCGGACCGTGCGGCGACAGCGGCCTGACCGGCCGTAAGATCATCGTCGACACCTACGGTGGCCGCGGTCGCCACGGCGGCGGAGCCTTCAGCGGTAAGGATCCCAGCAAGGTCGACCGCTCGGCTGCCTATGCCGGCCGGTACATCGCCAAGAACATCGTGGCTGCTAAGCTCGCCGAGGCGTGCGAAGTGCAGTTGGCCTACGCGATCGGCGTGGCCGAACCGGTAAGCATCAACGTCGACACCTTCGGCACCGGCCGCATCGACGAAAGCAAGATTGCAGAACTCGTCCGCGAGTTCTTCCCGATCAAGCCGGCCGACATCATCAGCCAGTTGAAGCTGCTGCGGCCGATCTACCGTGAAACCGCCCGCAACGGCCACTTCGGCCGCACCGGCAACGGCTTCAGCTGGGAGAAGACAGACATCGCCTCCAAGCTCCGCGAAGCCGCCGCCAAGTGGATGTAAATGCTTAGCACCTGCTTGTTCGCAAGCAGGACTGGGCATCGATAACCAAAAGAGCGACAGGATTAATTCCTGCCGCTCTTTTTGTTTATCAAGTGACACAGTTCCGGCCCGCATGCGTATAAGGCCCGAAGACATCTACTCTTAGGCAGTCCTTAGCCCAGCGATTTCAGGCCGATTTCGGCGGCCTTACGCTGAGGCAGATCGGCGTCGCTTTGGGCGATGCTTTGGAAGATCTTGCGGGCAGCAGGTTTCTTGCCGGACTGGGCCAGGTTCTCAGCAAGTCGGATGCGGGCGTTGATCGCAGCCTTGCGTGCACACGGGCACTCCTGCTTGCTCATCAGCGTTAGAGCCGCATCGCTGCCGGCATCGGCCGTCTTGGCCAGGGCGTCGGCGGCGGCAAGACGCACGGCAGCATCGTTGTCGGTGATCAACGGCTGCAGAGTCTTGATTACTTTCGCGCCGGAGCGATTACCGAGCGAGTTCACTACGCCCGCCCGGAACTCGGGACCGACTTCGTTTAGTGCCGCAATAAGGGCATTGGTAGCGGCTTCGCCGTCGATGCGGTCCAGCGCACAGCGAGCCGACTCGCGCAGGTCCAAGTGCTTCATCGCCGCAGCCAGTACCGGCACTTCACGGACGCCGCCCACAACGGCCAAGAGACGAACCATCTGATTCCTCGCCCGCATGTTGTAGCGGGGCACGCGCGGCTTGTCCTTGCCTTTGTCATCCTTGCCGCCGGAATCGGTAGCATTCAACTCCTGGGCGAGGAATGTGGCCAACTGCTCTCGCAGAGCCGCCTTGCCCGGCGCGGTTGAAACATCCGCGAATGAGGCCAGGTTTTCGTACGCACGGTAGGCGACCACTTGGTCGTCAACACCGAGATTCTTGAGCATATCTTGTTTGAGATCCATCTTTCGTTCCTTATCGCTGCAGGCTTATGCCTGGGAGAATTCGTTGTCGTTGCACACCGAGCTCACAGAGCCCGACTCTGACGGCTGGGCTCTGACAGTCTGCATCACAGGCTCCAGGGGGCGCGCATCGGGCGGCTCACCATCTTGTTGGCGGCTTCGTCGCCGACGAACTCCTCCTTGGCCGGATCCCACTTGAGTTTTCGGCCGAGAGTCATGGCGATGTTGCCCAGATGGCAGACCGTCGCGGAGCGATGCCCCACCTCAACGTCGCAGATGCAACGGTCGCGCCTCTTGATGCACTCGATCCAGTTGCCCTAATGATTGG
>JBJKSL010000256.1:0-3813 GCA_046704145.1 Phycisphaerae bacterium | reverse complement strand
ATACTGATCGCGACCAATCCGCCGAGAATGATTGTCTGATCCATAAGTCACCGCCAATCAGGCCAGAACTGAGGCTTCCGGCTACTGTCCTCTCTCTTCCCTCACACCTTGATATTCACGATCTTCTTGATCATGGCCATGCCCATGAGGTCCATGGCGATGGCCGCCCCCAGCATCATGCGTCCACTGTCCGTGTCCAGCAGGGTGCGAGAGTACGTCGGGTTCACCACGAGCGAGGCACAGAAGACCAGCACCGGCAGAACCAGCAGCACCCAGCCCGACAGCCGGCCTTCCGCAGTCAGAGCCTGCACCACGCCGAACAACTGAATTCGCTCGCGAATCACCTTGCCGATCTTGTCCAGCACTTCCGCAAGGTCGCCACCGGTCTGACGCTGGATCAGCACGGCCGTAACGAAGAACCGTACGTCCATCTGGTCGACGCGATTAGCCATGTTCAACAGGGCGTCCTCGATCTTCAACCCGAGGTTCTGCTCGTGGAAGACCTGTGCGAATTCCTTGGAGATCGGATCCGGCAACTGCTCGCTCACGAGTTGAATCGCACTAGCCAGCGAGTGTCCCGCCTTCAGCGCCTGGCCCATGAGATCGAACACATCCGGCAACTGCTCCATCAGCCGGCGAATCCGCTTCTTTCGCTTGCGAAGCAGGAATAGAACAGGCAGGAGGAGTGTGCCCGCGCCCGCAGCCAGGCTGCCCAGAGGGCTTACATGCGCGAAAAGCATGACACCCACAACCGCGGCCGAGATCAGACTGAGGTTGACCAGGAGCTTCGAGGCCGACCAGTTGACGTCCGCCTGATCCAGGGCCCGCTGCAACTTGGAGACGATCTGCAGTTGCGAGATCACCCCGTCCAGCGTACCGCCTTGCAGTTCGCTGGCCTTCTTGCGGACAATCGATTCCTTAAGCTTGCGTTCGTGGGCGGACGCGCCGCCCTCCTTGAGACGGTCAACTATCTTGCGGCTCTTGGTCGTCCGCAGATCCATAATGGCCTGGAAGATGCCGTAGACGAGCACAACCGAACCGAACAACGGCATGAGCACAAATAACAGGCCTGAAGTTGATCCCATGATAAACCCACCTCGAATCGAGCAGTGAGAATTGCGGAGCACGAAAGGATACAGTAAGCCTGTCGCCTTCTCGCCTGTGTATTCTCACTTCTGACTTCGTCTTTCAGTCTTCCCTGTCCCTCAGCAGGACCTGCCGCTCAAACAGTCCGGTATCCAGCGGACATCCCGACTGCTTGAGCCGATCCATGAATCCGGGTCGAATCCCAGTGGCGACTATCTGACCGTACGCTCTGCCATTGCCATCAATACCAAGCTGCTCGAAAGCGAATATGTCCTGCATGGTGACCACGTCGCCTTCCATGCCTGACACTTCGGTCACGCTGACGATCTTTCTCGGCCCACCGGTCAAGCGTTGAGCCTGTACGATCAGATCGATGGCAGAAGCAAACTGCTGGCGAATGGCGCGCACGGGCAACTCGAAACCGGACATCATGACCATGGTTTCAACACGCTGTGTTGTGTCGCGCGTGCTGTTGGCGTGCAGCGTGGTCATCGATCCGCTGTGACCGGTATTCATCGCCTGCAGCATGTCCAGCGTTTCCGCTCCACGGCACTCGCCCACGACGATGCGGTCCGGCCGCATACGCAAGGCATTGATGAGCAGGTCGCGAATGCTGATCTGGCCTTTGCCTTCAATGTTCGGCGGGCGCGTTTCGAGTCGGACTACGTGTGGCTGACGCAGCCGCAGTTCGGCGGCGTCTTCGATGGTTACGATACGGTCGCCCGAAGGGATGAACGACGACATGTTGTTCAGCAGTGTCGTCTTACCCGAGCCCGTGCCGCCGATGATCAGGATGTTTAAATGTGCGACGACGCAGGCCTCGAGAAAGGTGACCATCTCCGGCGTGCATGACTTATAATTGACGTAATCTTCCCAGGTGATGGGATCGCGCCCAAACCGGCGAATCGACATGCTCGGACCGTCGATGGCCAGCGGCGGAATAATGGCGTTCACACGCGAGCCGTCTTTCAGACGGGCGTCCACCATGGGGCTGACTTCGTCGCAACGTCGCCCCACCGCACTGACGATCTTGTCGATCACGTGCATGAGGTGGCTGTTGTCGCGGAACTGCACACTGGTCAGTTCGAGCTTGCCCTTGCGTTCGACGTAGACATTGCGCGGGCCATTGATGAGGATATCGCTGATCAGCGGGTCGGACAGGAGGACCTCCAGGGGCCCCAGCCCGAAGGTTTCATCCAGAATCTCTTTGACGAGTTGCTGCCGCTCACTGAAGTTGAGCAGCGCGTTCTCTTTCTCGGTCAGCTCGAGGATTACCGCGCCCACCTGGTCGCGTATGGTGGGGTCATCCACCTTTATAGCGTTGAGGTCGAGCTTCTCCACCAGCTTGCGGTGGATACGCGTCTTCAGTGCGTAATATTTTTCCAGTTTATCGTCCGACGCAACTTTTGGCGCAGCAGCCTTCGGCGCAGGAGGCGTTGCAGGCTTGTTCACCACGGGGGCGGGTTCTGCCGCGGCTTTTGAATCGGCTGTCGAGCCACCCGACTCCGGTGGCCTTGGCCCCAGGACAGATTTGCCGGTCTTGACCGGCCTAGGCTGAATCGGCGTCTTGACACGTCCGAACATCTACGCCCCCTTTCAACAGTGTCACGTTGCTGCCGTGCTGAATATTCGCCCAAAGAGTCCCCCGCGTGCCTGCCCTGCAGTCTCCGACTGCCCTTCCGGCTCCGCGATGCGGGCGGCCAGCTCACGAATGGACTGCCGGACTCGCGACTTGGGCGCACACTCCGCCAAAGGCACCCCCATATTCACAGCCGCGCTTACCGTCTTCCAATCGTCGACGACTTGATGGTAGAGCTTGGTTTCGAGCGTGGCCTCGACGTGATCGACTCCCAAGTGGGCCGATTCGCGGCCAACGCGGTTGCAGACCAGTTTGAACCGGTCGAGGTTGTAGCCGTTATCGCGCAGGGCTTCGAGCATGCGACTTACGTTGCGCACGCTCGGAACCAGCAACTGCATTACCAGCAGGTTCAGGTCCGCCATGTCGAGGACGGTTGTCGCACCATTGTCTGTCCGCTGCGGACCGTCGATGACCACGAAATCGTAAAGCTGCTGCAGAGTGCTCAGGGTAGCCGAGCAGTGTGCGGCGGTGATCTGATCCGCCTGCATAAAGTTGTTCGGCCGACACAGCAGGTGCACGCCGCTGCTATGCTTGACCATTACTCGACGGATCATGCTCTCGTCGAGTTGCTCGGGCGTGTCGCACAGGTCGGAAATGGTGTAGTCCGCCTGAAGGTCCAGCATGGTGCCCAACTGGCCGTAGCGGAAGTCGAGATCCACCAGGGCTACCGGCCTTTCACGGGCCATGCTGGCCAACTCGACGGCGAGATTCGTTGCCAGGACGGAGCCTCCCGCCCCGCCGATGGTTCCCATGATCGAGATCAACGAGCCCAAGCTCACTTCGGAGGTCGCCTGGGAAACGACTTTCTCGATGGAGGAGACTAACAGCGTGGTATCCAACGGCTTGGTGAGAAACTCGCGAATACCCGCGCGCATGGCAGCCAGGATATGCTGGCCGTCGGTGCTTTCGGAGATAACGAACACAGCCAGGTCGGGCTGGCTTGCTGCGATTTTGGCGGCCACAGGCAGGGCCAGGTCTGGGACCGGATCCAGATGCGCGACGAGCACTTCGGCGGGGAACTGGCTCACCGCCTGCTCGACCAGGCTGGGCTCATCCACCTCCGCCACAATCTGCACGCCGGGAATACG
>JBJKSL010000255.1:0-4384 GCA_046704145.1 Phycisphaerae bacterium | reverse complement strand
CTCCACTGCAATGGTCATCGAGTTGATGTTGGTCTGAAGCGTATTACGCTCAAACGCACCAAGACGACCGCGAAGCACCGCAACCTGGCGAATGGCCTCGTCCACAATCAGCGAAGCCTGGGCAGCTTTCACCGGCCCGCCCCGGACCTCGTATTGCTGGCCTTCCATGATCTGGCTCAGGAAGCCGATGTTGGCGTTGCCCAGCTTGGTCGCTGCCACCGACTGCACGCCGATGTTCACCTGCTGATTGGTCGAGACGTCCGGCCCGAGTTGGAACAGCGCTCCACCACCGGTGATGGCGAAGCTCGTCGAACCCAGTCCAAAGTCCTCCCGCAAGGTGAAATTCATGTCCAGAGTGCGGGTGTTCAAGGTCAGATCCAAACCACGACCACGAGCCGTGGCACCGTTGACCAGCGCAACAGCATCCTGGCCCTCGTCGCGAGTACGCGTCGCACCGGTGCTGTCCACCACTACGAACGGGTCGCTGGTGTTGAGCGCCTGCACGGAGACGAACTGGTCGCTGCCGTACTGAGTGCTGCGGAAGACAAGCCCGCTGTTGGCATTGGCGCTGTTGACGTACTCCGCCCATACACCGGTGGCCTGACGCTCGCTGTTGACGGCTGCCAACATCTGATCGGCGGTAACACCTGAACCCCAATCAAAGGTCGTAACACCCAGGTTGCCCTCGACCTCCACGATCACATGCTTGCCCGCGGGAATCGAACTGGTCAGATACTGCAAGCCCGCCTGCTGGGCAGACGTGGTTACGACCATGTCCACCGGAATGTAACGGGCCGTGCCGAACTGAGCGCCTGTAACGGCCAGCGTAGCAAGGGCATTAGAGTTGACGCCGCTGGTAATGTAGTCCAACGAGCCGTTCAGCAACTTACGCCCGGCAAACGAGGCAGTGTTCGAAATCCGGGTAATGGACTCGATGGCGGAGTCGATCTGCAGCTGGTTCGCCTTCTTCTCATCGTCGGACAGAGCTGCATCGTTGGCTGTTTCGACGATGAGTCCCTGGATGTCAACCAGAAGGGCAGACACCTCATTCAGGGCCCCTTCCGTAGTGGCGATGATGTTGATCGCCCGTTGGGAATTGCTGATCGCCTTGTTCGAACCGGCGATCTCCGCACGCAACATTTCAGAATTAATGAGCCCGGCCGGGTCATCCGCACCGCGATTGATTCGAAGACCGCTGGAAAGGCGCTCCAACGATGTCTGCAAATCGCGTTGCGTCTGTCTCAGTGTTCGCTGAGCGACGAGTGCCGGGACGTTTGTGTTGATCCGACCCATTTTGCAATCCTCCTTGATTGATTGGCTACGAATCCGTCTTCATGACGGATGCTTGCGGTTCCCCGCAAGCGGACGGTTCAGCCCTTGTCGGAAACTCCTGTCTCCGAGCGGGGCGCCCCCGCCACCTTGGCAATGTCCTCCGGCTTCACACTGGCCGCCTCACGATTTTCACGTTTAATTGCGTCGTAAACTTCTTTACGGTGAACGGGTATCTCCGGCGGTGCGTTGATTCCCAATCGCACCTTGTCGCCACGGATATCGACGACAGTAATCTCAATGTCGTCCCCGATCATGATTGTCTGGTCGCGTTGTCTGGATAGCACCAACATCATCGGCTCCTTCCTTGGCCATGCCGATGCTTGATTGATCACTCCTGTGCAGCCCAGGTCAGACTTTGCGGCACACACGCAGGTCGGCAAACCCACAAGCCGCTCCCAGACCAGCACAGACGGTAGCGATGCACTCGATCGGCCGGAACCATCAGCCCCACCGTAAGTGGGTGCCAAATGATTATAGGACGCTCCGGCCGGAAACCGCGTGCATCTAGGCGGTCCTGCTGGCGGCTTCCTGCCGCTGGCCGAGATTCATCAGCGGATGCCGGGACGAATACCGGCGATCCGACAGAAGCATCTGCCGGGCCTGACGGGTCTCGACGTTGACCACCAATGGGCCTTGAAGGTTGCCGGTCAGCATGTTGTCAACCTTGTTGACAATGGTGAAGACCTGGGCGGCAGACGGATCGTCAAGTCCTATCTGCGACAGCTCTTCCAGCTTCACGGGCACCACATAGTCCGGTACAAACAGCCGAGGATCGCACACCACGAATGCCAAATCCGGACGGTCCACCGACTGGAGCCAGTAGAAAACACTGTTCTCCGCCGTCTGGACCAGTGCGTAATCCTGCTGTTCCGGAAACCCGAGGATTCCCTTGGGAAACCGGATCAGCCGCCGTTCGTCCACCTCGAGTGATCCGAATCGCGACGTTGCGATAATCATCGCAAAGCTCCTGGTCTGACCCATCCATACGAATTGGCCGCCCGGGGGCCTATCGGTCTGACCGGTCGACGTCGTCCGTGACGCCGAAACCACCGGCAGGAACCGACCACCTCCATTCGCCCCAAGGCTACCTGCGACTTCCTGATCGCGACCCGGCTGAGACATCCGCCGGGCAATCCAGGTCGTTGCCGCTGTTGGGTCGGCCAGCGACAACGTGCTTCCATCCCACCTCAAATCTATTTCAGAGCCGGGCTCTGTGAACCCGGTGCCCAAAAACTAGTTCACTACGAACCTCGACATTCCCTCAGCACCGCGCTCTCACGCAGTACCCAGGAAGTTCAACAGCGAAAGCTGCAGTAAACGAGGCCCGGTCATCAGGTTGCCCTGCAGAGCCATCTGCGCCTGCTGGAACCTGGTCACCGCCTCGGTGTAATCCAAATCCTTCACCTCACTCAGCAACGCCTTGCCGGATGTGACCGCATCTTCTGTCATCTGCAACCGCACCGTCATGGAATGCGAGCGGGCTCCAACGGTGCCCTGCACTTCGTTCGCATGATCGATGAAACTGCGGATGGTTTCAGCCGCCTGAGTGATCTTCGCTTCCTGTACGTTCGACGGGTTGGCTGAGGTCAGAGCATCGTAAAGATCGTACAGAGCGGTAAAGACACTGTCCGTCCGTACCGAAGCCACGTCATCACTGATGATCTGTCCGCCACCGTTGTCCGCAGACTTGTTCAGCCCCAGATCGTCGATCGCCGTCGAGGCGTTCATGCGTTCAACACTGAAGGTGGAGTTGCCCACCGTCGCATCATACAGCACGATGCCGTTACCGTTGGCCGCCAGCGATGCACTCAGCATCACGCCGGCATTGCCCGCCGCGTTGTTGATCGCAGCCAGCACATCGTCGATGGTCTTGCAGCCGTCGATGTTGACGTCCACCCGCGAGCCGTCGCGAGTAATGATGCGGAAATCCGCTTTACCATCGACGCTTCCGACGCCCTTGCCGTCATTCAGGCTGCTGAGCGACGTGCCGCCCTGCATGGACCGGATACCCAGCAGATCGGCGGTGTTGCTGCCCGCCTCGCCGATGCTCATGCGCACGCCGGAAACGCGATTTATCACGTCGATTCCGTTACCGGCATCATTGATGACCGCCTGCACGCTCAGCCCGCAGTTATTGATGCGATTCAGGATATCCCCGACCGTCTGAGCGTTACTCAGGTCGACATTGACCTTCGTTTCACCAAGCTGCACGAGGATCGAATCAAGATTGGCCCCCGCCCCGCCGAACAGCGAGTCCACCGTCGTGGTGGTGGTCACCCGCGGATTCAGATCCCCGCCAAAGACCGCGGCAGCATTGGTCGTACGCAAGCCGAGATCCCGTGCCGTCACCCCTTCGCCGACCTCCGAAACCGTGATCCGTCCCGCCCCGATGTTGATGTCGATGCCGGTCTGAGCCGGGTTGATCGAGGCCTCGATGTCGCCGCCCGGCCCCACGTTCAGCCCGGCGTTCTTGGCTGCAGCGTTGATGTAATTGACCACGCTGCCAACCGTGTCCGCCTGACTGAGATCGACGAGGAAGCTCTTGGCCGGCGACGTAAGTGTGACCCGGATCAAGCCGGTCTTGACGCCGACATTGGCAGCGCCGTTGACGTCCACCAGGCGGGTGTCGTCCGTCAGCGCGGGATTGAGATCCACGTAACCGCTGACTTGGCTGGACAGCATGCCGAAAAGCTCGTCCCCGTTCAGATTGACCGTGGGGTTCTGAGCGTAGTCCACGTGCGAGGTCAGCGCCCCCGTATCCCCGCGATACTCCACGCCGCCGGTGGCTTGCGTAAACGGAGGTGTAGTGGTCTGCTGGCCGCCGAACAACTGCATGCCCTGGTAAGTGCGATTGCCTACCGTGACCAGCTGGTTGATTATGCCGCGAACGAGCTCGGCCATGGAGGTGCGCTGCGAATCATCCGCGGTCGTATTGACCATTTCCGACGCAATGTCGTGAGCTTGGCTCAACAGATCGTTGACCTCGCCGATGGCTGAGTCGGTCACGGACAAAAAGCTGTCGGCCTGGCGAATGTTGGACAGGATCTGATCC
>JBJKSL010000254.1:0-5592 GCA_046704145.1 Phycisphaerae bacterium | reverse complement strand
GGCCTGACCCGCACAGTGGATGAGATGCCCACGCTGATTGCCACGCGCGTACGAGTGATAGGCGGCGGAGGTTGGGTGGTGCTCAGCCAGCCTCCTGCTACCCAAGTCGCACCCAAGTGAAATCGCTCCGTTACGAAGCTCCTCGGTGACCAAACTATGTTTCAAAGAGCGGCAGGGTCGCAGTTGGTTGTTCGGCCAAGAAGCTGGTATCGATAATGTGAAAACAGCCAGTACGTCGCATCGGCAATCCAGCGGAGGATGAGCCAGCGTGTCGGGGCAAGCATCCAGCCGAGACCGACGGCCCCAAAGGCGATCCGGACCGCGTCCATGCTCTTCAACGCCCGCCCGTCCGGCAGCACGGCGTGAATTGAGGTCATCACTGCCGTCCGTCTCAGACCATACCGGCGGGCGTCAAACCTCGGGGCGGTGATGTCCTCGATGATCAGCCGCCCACGCCTCCCATCCAACCACTGCAACAATTTGCCTGCTCGACAGCAAAAAGGGCAGTTGCCGTCAACCAGCAGACGAATCGGCGCAGATCTCGTGCTCTTCGGCTTCATAATCCAAGAGCATAGGACCAGACCCTGCGCCGCGGCGAGTGTTGTTTGCTTCAGGATGCCGGCGCAGGCCGAAGAGTGATTTCCGCATCAGCATTGAAGCCGGCGCGGACGCGGAGGGTTTCGAGTCGCTCGGAAACCTCCTGGGCCATGCGGCTGTTGGGGAACTCCTGCCGAATTCGCAGCCCGGTTTCGAGGGCGTCACGCCAGCGGTGCTCGCTGACGGCCAAGCCGAACTGCACGCCGAGGTTAAGCAGCCGAGCCTTGAAAACGTCGCGCGCGGAGTTCTGTAGATTCTGAGCCTCTTCACGAGTGAGGTACTGATCGAGCTCGGTCAGGATGGAGATGCCTTCGTCGATCTCGTTGCGGCTGACCGCTTGGTTCCAACGCACGAGCAGTTCCTGCTTGTGAGCCTCGCGACGGCGGGTCAGTTCCTTGGGCTGCCTCAACTCGCGTTCGTGGCGGGGGAACAGCTTCATCAGCCGCTCGATTTCAACGCGACCCCGGTCCCAGTTACGCTCGCCGAGAATCTTGTCGATGTGCGAGACGGCCTGAGCGATCTTCTCCTCAATAGTCATCACGCGGGCGCTGGCCATTTCCTGCCGGAGGTTCTCCGCCTCCTGCTTGTAACCGAAGCGCCGTTCGATCTCGTTGATGAGGTAGGTCGCAGCCTCCCAGTCACCGGAGTACATCTCTTCATGGATGGCCTGCCGCAAGGCCTCACGCTCGCTCTCGCGGTGAGTCACAGAACGCACGGCGTCGGAGATCTGGCTGTTCTCAGCGATGGCTCGGACCAGCGGCTCAATACGCCGCATTGACTCCTCGGTGTCCAACAGCAGGCTGTGAATGCGGTTGACGTTGGCTTCCGACTTGCTGGCGATCGACAGCAACGCGTTGAGCAGCAGCGAGAAGACCGCCAGACCCAGACCCGCCGCCAGCACGAGCGCGCCTCCCGACCTGGAGGTAAGGATCATGACCACGCCGGCGATCAACAAAATGCCCCCCAGGCAGCAAGCGGCAATGGTGGCAGCTATCGCGGTCTGACGGGGAACCCGGTTGCGCAGTGGTAAATCAGACACTTATCAGACTCCTGAGGCAGACCCATGCGGGTCGTTGTAGAGGCGTAAGTCCCGCGGCTGGTTCACTGTAAGCCCGGTAACGTGTCTCGTCAATGCAAAGCTGAAGTGAGACTGTAGAAGATCAGGCCGCATCACCTACCGGCTGAAGCACCACCGGCTCGGAGTCGTCGTCGGCATCCACAGCCAAGCGGGCAGCCACTGCTGCGGCGGCCGCCTCTTCCGCCTCCAGTTGCAGACGCTTCTCTTCCAGACGCAGCAAAAGATGGCGATGGCGGCGGTGCTTCTCCTTGCCCACCATGCGTAGGAAGATGCCAGCTCCTGTCATTGCTATGAGCAGTTTGGTCAGCACGACATCGTCTTTATCGGATCGCGGGAGGCCCGAGTTGACCTTCGTGCAGAAGGCGGAAGGGGGCAGTCTGCCCAGCCGGGCACAATAATACCTCAATGGGTATCAGCGCCTGGCCAGGATGGCCCAGTAGCCGCCGTCGTGCCAGTAGGCGGCGGTGGGGCCGGGATTGGGCAGGGTGAGCCGGTTTTCAACGAGCTGCCATTCGGGGCGGGCCTGCAGGAATCGAGTACAGACCTGCTCGTTTTCCTCCGGGTCGATGCTGCAGGTGCTGTACATCAATTTCGTATCGGCACCGGCAAGCTCGGCTGCCCGCTCCAGCAGTGACAATTGAGTGTCCCCAAGCTCGGAAAGGGCCCTGGCGGTCAGGCGATAGCGCACTTCCGGGCGACGAGCAAGCACACCGGTATTGCTGCAGGGAGCATCGATCAGCACCCAATCCAGTCGCGGCAGGGCTCGCACGCGGTCGGCGACTTCGGCAAGCGGCACGATGTCGATGTTCGTGTAGCCAAGGCGATCCTTGCTTTCGCGTAGCGTGGCTAGCTTGGCGTCGTCCACATCGGTGGCGATGGCCCGCCCCGAGCCGGCCAGGGCTTCCGCCATCTGCGTGGTCTTCGTGCCCACCCCCGCACAAAGATCGAGTACGCAGGCATTCTGCTGCAAGTGCATTCGACGCACCGGCAGTTGGGCCGTCGGATCCTGAGGCTGAAAGAGACCCTCTTGCAGCAGCGGTGACTGTCCGATATGGGCGGCGTGCCCCAGCACAATCGATTCGCCGTCGGCCGTCATCGCCGGTTCGAAGCCGACATCGGCCAGCTTGGCCACGAGAGAAGCCACATCGGCCTTCAGGCGATTGGGCCGCAGAACGATCGGAGGTCGCAGCATGCCGGACATGCAGATGGTTGCGGTCTGCTGTGGACCGTACGCATCCATCCAACGCGACACCAGCCAGCCTGGGTGCGAGGTGGTCTGCGAGAGGTACTCAATCGCACGTTTGGCAGGGTCCGGGAAGAGTGCGATGCTGAACAGGCAGGACGAGTCCAGCTCGATGGGGACCGCACGTGTCGGGTCGGCGTTGGCGGAGGCGATTCGCCGTTGCTCGATGCTGCGGTCGAGCTGACGGAGCACCGCGTTGACGAACTGGCCGGTACGCTGCCCACCCTCGGCTTTGGCCTGGTTGACGGCCTCGTTGACCGCTGCGAAAACCGGGACCGAATCCAGCCAGATGATCTGGTAGGCGGCCAGCATCAGCGTATGCTGCGTCTGGCGGGCGATATTCTGCCAGCGGCCCCGCGTGAACTTAGAGAGCACGGCAGCCAACGTCAGCCGATGACGGACCACCCCGTGGACCAGTTCCATGGCCAAGGGACGCTCCTGGGCGGGCAGACCATAGCGGTCGATCAGGCTTTCAATGGCCTGTCGGGCGGTGCGACGACCTTCGCGGAGGTCTGACAAAGCTCGCAATGCGGCGGTTCTGGCGTTAATTGTCGGCATAATTCTCTCAGAGCCGGGTTCTGTGAACCCGGTGCGGTTCGTTTCAGAGCCGGGTTCTGTGAACCCGGTGCCCGACAGCCTGTGCAACCATTGTTGTTCTCAGTTTGCTCGGCCCGGTTGCGTTCGAGCCGCAATGAGATCATAATGGAGTTCTTGATTGTTGCGAAATCGTGGCGGAC
Organism: Phycisphaerae bacterium; assembly: GCA_046704145.1. GTDB lineage: Bacteria > Planctomycetota > Phycisphaerae > UBA1845 > PWPN01 > JACQVT01. The sequence goes on along the minus strand of JBJKSL010000254.1, from coordinate 1,937 downwards.
GCGTGAAACGCCGCGAGCGAACGCCTTTGAGGATTTCTAAGTGGCTCAATCGGAGAACATTCAGTTTGACGCCAGGGTGCTCAAGGCCCTGCCCAACGCCCAGTTCCTCGTCGAGGCGGACGCCGGCGGCACCAAGCACGAAATCCTTGCCCACATCTCCGGCCGCATGCGCAAGAACTTCATCCGCATCGTCCCGGGCGACATCGTGACCGTCGAAGTCTCCCCCTACGATCTCACCCGCGGCCGCATCGTCTATCGGCAGCGGTAATCTACGCTTCGCTCACAAGAATACGCGAATGCCCGCATTTACCCCTCCGGCGTGCCCCCGGCAAAGTCCGACCCTCGCGCCGCCCCCAGCCACTCGATTTGATGCTCGGCCCCCGCGAGTTTTCTGACCAGTCTCTCGTCGGCAGTGATCATCGGCGCGCGCAGTCGATCTGAAAGCGCTACGTAGCACGCGTCGTACACGCTGATGTCGTGGTGAACCGCCAAATCCAGCGCGGCCAGCATCAATTCTGCCGTGCTCACTACCGACATCTTCAACTCATGTAGGATTGCCGCACCTTGAGCCGCTGCCGGTGCGGACAATTCCCTCCGGCGAACGTGCTTCCACAGTACATTCGTGCATTCAACGTAAAAGAGGTCCGGGACGTACAGTGTGGTTGGTGGAGCCTCGTTCAACTGTTCGAACAGGGCGGCTGCCTGGTCGGCATGAGCTTCCGGCAGAACCAGCTTGACGCCTACGCTGGCGTCCACGACGCGAGACGAGCTTGCCACAGTCATCGATCGCGATCCTCGCGGAGCAAGGTGACGGAATCGGGGAAGGATGGGGCCCACCTCAGGCTCTCGCGAAGACGTTTGGCATCGGCCAACAACTTGGATTGCGTTACTGATCGCTCCTCGGCGTCTACTGCCTGATCGAGCAACGTGCTCACCTCGGCACTGAGTGATCGATTCTGGGCTTCAGCCAGGCGTTTGATACGCTGGTAAAGCTTGTCGGGAACATTTCGCACATGCAAGGTGGCCATACCATTTTCCTTTCGCTTGGATTCTAGGAGCATTGGTTGCATTTTGCAACCAGAACTGCGTAGTGCAGCTTACTCTGCATTGGCGATATAATCCTGCCCATGAGTTTGCGTAACCGTGTCAGTGAAGAGCTTTTGCCCGCGGTCAAGCAGCCGGGGCAGTACATCGGCGGCGAATGGAACCAGTTGGTGCAGGCGGGCGACTGGGAGCGGGCCAAGGTCAAGGTCGCCATCGGCTTCCCGGATACCTACGCCATCGGCATGAGCCACCTGGGCTGCCAGATCATCTACTGGATCTGCAATCACATGCCCGGCGTGTGTGCCGAGCGAGTCTACGCACCGTGGCTGGATGCCGAGCAGGTCATGCGCACGCGGGCCTTGCCGCTGTTCACCTGGGACAGCCGCCAGCCGGTGGCCGACGCCGACATCTTCGCCATCTCCCTGCAGTACGAGATGGGCTTTACCAACGTGCTGATGATGCTCGACCTCGCCGGCATTCCGTTGCGGGCTGAAGAGCGTACCGATCGGCATCCGCTGGTCATCGCCGGCGGCCCCCAGGCGGACAATCCGGAGCCGGTGGCGGACTTCCTCGATCTGGTCGTTATCGGCGACGGCGAACACAGTATGCCCGCGCTGATCGAACTCCACCGCGAGATGAAGCGGCAGGGGGCCTCGCGGCGGGACATCATCATCGAGGCCGCCCGGCGGTTCGAGTGGGTCTATGTACCTTCGCTGTACGCCGTCGATTACAAGCCCGACGGCACAATCGCCGCACTGCAGCCGAGCAGCGCGACTTGTGTGGGACCGGCATCTTGCCGGTCATCTTGTGTGGGGCCAGCTTCCAGCCAGTCACCTTGTGTGGGACCAGCTTCCAGCCAGTCATCTTGTGTGGGACCGGCTTCCAGCCGGTCA
>JBJKSL010000253.1:0-4668 GCA_046704145.1 Phycisphaerae bacterium | reverse complement strand
CCAATACGACGGTAACTACTACGTTTTTCAGGAGGGAGCACTCCGCCGACTGGCCCGCGCCACACAGTTGTACATCGAACACCTCCTGCCGCTGGAGAACAACGTGGGCCGCAGCCTGCTTGAGGTCGGCTGTGCGACCGGCGAGTTGCTCGCCCTTGCCCGCGGGCGCGGTTGGAGAGTGCAGGGCGTTGAAATCTCCGCTGAAGCCGCCGCGATTGCACATTCCGAGTACGGCCTGGACGTACGGGCCGGCACCTTGGAGGAACATGCTGCTGGCCTCGGGCCGTTCGATGCCATCATCGCCACTGACGTGCTCGAACACGTGCCCTCGCCACGTGATTTCATTACCACCCTGAGAAGCGTGAGCGTACCAGGTGGATCAATCTGCCTTGAAACCCCCAACTGGGGAAGCCTCTGGCGGCGAATCGGGGGCCATCGCTGGCTGGGCATAAACCGATTTCATATCTTCCTCTTTGATGCTCCATGCCTGATGCGCCTCATGCGAGAACAAGGCTTACGTGACTGCCACGCCAGGACAAGTACAAATCTGGGCTACACCTTGTGGAACTCGCGGCCGGAACTCGCCTGCAAGCTAGCCAGGCTGCCTGCCGCCCTCCGATGGCGTGCTGAACGCTGGCTGGAACGTATAACGCCACATTCGGCCGCACTGGATCTGCAACAAAACCCTCCAACGAACCTCAACGAGGCATTGAACCGGATCGAATCTGCTCGAGAAATAACACCGGCTGCTCGCAAACGGCCCGCCATGCGGGGAGACAATCTCGCGGTTATCGGTCGCGCATAAAATGCCGATCGGCTCGAGCCACCGAAGACCGATAATCTCGCGGGCTACAAGCGTTCAAGGCCGATTGGGGCGGTGGCAGCCAGCACGCCGTTTTGTCGGAAGGCACTCCTCAACTCTCTCCGCGAGAGACCGATATCTACGCCAGGGAAGCGTTATCGGCTGGTGGTGCGCTCATCGCGCCTCCGGCCAGGAGATGTCGGCTCATGACTGCAATATGCTCAACCCAAGCCGCTCTGCGACTCGCCAAGCGCGAGCCGCTTCCCGACCGAGCCTTGGCTGGCTGGCAGCAATGGATCCAACGGCCAAGTGCGACGGCGACTAACGTGGCCCACGGTCGTGTACTGTTGATCAGCTACCAGTTCCCGCCAATCGGCGGCAGCGGCGTGCAACGCCCGGCGAAGCTGGTCAAGTACCTGCCTGAGTGTGGCTGGTCAGTCGAGGTGTTGACCGCGGATCACGATCGTTTCCCCTGGGCGGACAACTCGCTGTTGCAGGACCTGCCGGAGGAAATTCTCGCCCATCACGTCGCCGGCCGTGAACCGGCATGTGTTGCCCGGTGCATCGCATCGCTGTTCGGATCGAGTCGGCGAATTGAAGACGGCCTGTTCTGGCGACTGGCACGCTGGACCGAGCGCGTCGGCTTGGGCAACGGCGAATCGCTTTGGGTCGGTCCAGCAGTGAAAGCAGCTGTCCGTCGGCACCAGGACGTGCCCTTTGACGCGGTAATCTCCACCGGGCCGCCGCACTTCGTTCACCGCGCCGCCATGCGATTTGCGGCCGCGACGGGTGTACCGTGGCTGGCCGACCTCCGCGACCCGCTGGTGAGCGACTACGAGCGGCAGTCACCTTCAAGACACCACATCGCTCGCATGCGGCGGTTCGAGCGTGACATCCTGCAAAGAGCCGGCGCTATCGTCACGACCTGTCCAACTTTTGCGGCCGATCTGCAGGAACGCTATCCCGATCGTCAGCGGGACATTCGCTCAATCGCCAACGGTTTCGATCGCGACGACATCCTGAACGCCGTCAGTCCCCAGGATATCACCAACGCCAACGCAACCGACGTGTGCGAGTTCGTTGCAGTTGGATCGTTCTACGGCCGACGTGAGCTGGCCCGCATCATCAATCCGCTCCAGCATTTGCTCGCCCAACGACCGCAATGGCACGGGCGCGTACGGCTCACCGTGGCCGGTACCCTGGACGCAGAACAACAGGCCTACTGGCAACAGAATCGACCGGCATGGCTTTCGCTTGCCGGTTATGTCAGCCATGCAGAAGCAATTCGCACGGCCGCCACGGGCGCCTGCAGCATCGTGATGGTGCCCGGTTGCGAACACGGTCACATGAGCATCCCCGGCAAGACGTTCGAACTGTTGGCCCTGCCTACACACATTCTCGCCCTGGTGCCGCCTTGCAGCGATACGGCCCGGATCGTACGCAGGGCCGGTGCAAGCACGGTGACCGCGATGGAGAACGAACATGCCGTGCAGGCCGCTCTTTGTGGCATCATCGAATCACAGTTAGCCGGCCAACTCGAATGCACGCGCGAATGGCGCAAGGTAAACTCTTTCGATCGGCGCGTGATTGCCGCACGGTTTGCGGACAGCTTGAACTCGATCACTTCGCAGAAATCGGCAGAGGTTCTTCGGCGCGAAGCGGAGGTGGCATGACGCAGCAGATCAACAAGCTGCTGTTCGTAAGCGACGCCCCGCACTTCGGCGGCGCGGAGCGTTACATCGCCTCCATGGCATCCACCGCACGGCAACGCGGGATCGCGCCGGCTGTGTGCTGGATCGAGCCCGCTGATAGCTCGCCGGAGGTATTCGCGAAGGTACGATCGCAAGGTATTCCGGTGATAACCGTGCCCGCGACCGAGGTAAGCACGTTGCCGGCGTTCTGCCGACGAGTGAATCGCGCACTGAGAGATCGGCGACCCGACGCGGTAATCGTCAACGCCTGTGGCCGCAGTCGGTTTTGGTCCACAACATGGTTGGCAAGACTGCATGGTATACCGGCCGCCTGGGTACACCACATGGTAGACCAGCAGGATTACCGCCGCCTGTCACCCAGCCGCTTGGGCGGACGCATTGAAGGTCTGCACGTCTGGCGGATCAGGCAGGCATTGCGGCATCGCCTGGCTGCAACCGCCGCGACCACGGTAATCGCACTCAACGAGCAGGATCGAGAGCAGATTGCTCGCGAACAGGGCCTGCGCCCTTCGCAAATCGCTGTAGTGTCGAACGGCATCGACGCCAGGCAATATCGCTTCGATGCAGATGCTCGGCAACGCGCGCGGGCAGTATGGATGAAGTTATCGGGCTACACACAAACAGCCGAGCCTTTCATCATCGGTACGGCGAGCAGACTGATCGGCGACAAGGGCATCGAGGAGCTGATCGAGGCAACGGCTAGCCTGCGAACGCAGAACTTACCGGTGCTGACCGTCATCGCTGGCGAGGGGCCGCAGCGAGTGGAGTTGCAAAGGCTTGCGGAACGGTCTGGCGTTGCAGAGTGCGTCCTGTTTCTGGGGTTTGTGTCCGACATGCCGCTGTTCTATAGCGGGCTCGACACGTTTGTGCTGGCCAGTCGCACCGAGTCGTTCGGCCTGGTCCTCGCTGAGGCACTGAGCTGCGAACGTCCGGTCGTAGCCACACCAACACCCGGTGCGCGGACACAAATCAAGCATGGCGTCAGCGGATGGTTGTGCAGCAACTTCACCAGCAAGGAACTGGCCCACGCCCTCCGAACGCTTCAAGAACAACCCGCACTGCGTGACAGGCTAGGCCGAGAAGGTCGGCAACACGTAGTCAACAGCCTGGGCATAGACAGTGCCCTCGAGCGCACGCTTCAATTGCTGCAGCCCGCAGCCCTCGCGTCTCGACAGCACAGCGTCCAACCGCCTGTTGAAGCCGCCCTGGCGACAGGAGGTGCCGCATGAGGCTGCTGGTACCATTACCGTTCGATATTGGCTCCCTGCAACACGGCCGTAACCTGCGCATCGTGCACCTCCTCAAAGAACTGGCGACAGATTGCCAGATCACTTGTGCGGCTGCTGACGACGCCATCGCTCGTTCTGCTGCTCAAGCGTTGCCGCACGCCGAAGTCCTACCTGCCCCGGCGTGGTTGGAGCCTCACTCTGTAAGGGCGGCCACGCTACGCGGTCCCTGGCTGCTGCGACGGGCGGCTGAATTCTTCGGCTACGACCCGGCCTTCCATGCCTGGACCGACCGCCTCAGCAACCGAGCCGATGCGGTTCTAGGATTCGACCTCGTCTCTGCCTTTTACCTGTCGCATCTTGGAGAGCTGGCTGGTCGAACCGTGCCCACCATATGTGACGTCATCGACGACCCCTGGCTGACCTTCCGCAGTGCCGGAACCATCGAACAACTCTCAGGAACCGGACTGCGCACTGCGGTAGCGGTTCAGGTTCTGCGGCGATTGCTGCTGCCCCGTTGTTCGCGCGTGATTGCGGTTGCCCCGCGCGATGCGGAGTCTCTGGCTGCCGTGACTCGGCGGCCGGTGCAGGTCGTGCCCAACGGCGTGGCGCTGCCGAACGAAGGGACAGTGACAACGCCGCGCGAACTACTCGTCGTTTTCACCGGCGCAATGAGCTTTCTGCCCAACGAGCAAGCTGCATGCTGGCTCGCACAAGCCATCTGGCCACGCGTGCGTCGTGCCGTTCCGGCGGCTCGCCTGGCCTTGGTGGGGGCAAACCCAACTGCAAACGTGCAGGCCCTGGCCCGCCAACCCGGCGTAATCGTTACCGGCCGCGTTGACGACATTGGCAACTGGCTGCGTCGAGCCCGAGTGGCCACCGCCCCCATGGTCAGCGGCACAGGCATTAAGAACAAGATCCTGGAGGC
>JBJKSL010000252.1:0-2609 GCA_046704145.1 Phycisphaerae bacterium | reverse complement strand
CCCGCTTGCTTGAGGCTTTTGAAGATGGAGGGGGCTCCCTCCACGCTGTAGAAATTGTGGGCGGCATGGGCCAGGCCGTACATACCGTTGGTGTGATTGAACTGCCCGGTGTAGATAGTCGAGCGGCTCGGGCTGCAACTCGAAACTGCGGCGAAGGCCATCGTGAAGCGCGTGCCCTGTTTGGCCAGGCGGTCCAGTGATGGCGTCTTGATTGCCGTATAGCCGTAGCAGCCGGCCTGCAGGCCCTGGTCGTCACCGACCATGAGCAGCACGTTTCGACCGCTGGCCGCCATGCTCGCGCTCGCCCCCAACACGCACGCCACCAGTGCACTGGTCCATTTCATCCCTTGCGTCATCTCGTACCTCCGCCATCTATTTGCAGCAAATCGCCTGCTGTCGCCTTATACCGTCTTACCGCAGCCGCGTACACCACCCCGCGGCATTCGCCGTTTGTATGCAGAGGCCGGTTCGTCGCATTCCTGAGGTTACGGGAGAATTGCGACGCTACACGCAAACTTCAATTGCTCTAAAAATCCCCAGAATCGATTCCCCACCCTGGGCAACTTTACCCACTAGCCCGGCCGGTCATGGATCGATACCGCTTCCAGCACTCGTGTAAACGCAATCCGCGGAACAAAATTGCACGACGGGCGCTTCTGGCACGGGCGTTGCTCCAACTTCCATGTATTCCGTCGAGGAATATCGCGAACTCGCCTCGAGGGGACAAGTCCACCGCGCCGACCACATGCCTCCCATCCTCCGGAGGCATGTGGTCTTGTTTACTTCAGCAGAAATACTGCCGTGCATGCCGGCTGAACGTTTCCGTGAATGACTACGTTCCCATCGGATTCCCGCCGCACTGTTGCCGGCATCGCAGTTATCAACTCGGCGATCGATGCCGCCGCGGGCAGTTGCAGTCGCACCAAGTCTCCTGAAATCGTGGATGCGCTCGCGTTGTAGACGGTTACGATGGTCTTGCCGTCGGCGGAGAAGCGATTGGCGTACAGGTCCGTCCGCAGCGTCGGTATGAGCGGTTCACAATCGACGGAGCGGAACACGTCGCCGTGCTCGGCATAGATCTTCGCTGCTCGTTGCGCGGTGTCGCGGCATTCCTTGGTGTACCACGATTCGCCCCGCCCCTTCACCCACAGGCCCAAGCCGTGGAAGATCGCGCGATGCAGATTGTCGGCCTCGAACGGTACGGGCCGAATGCCGTGGCCGATCATCTGAAAGGTCGCCAACTCGGGAAAGACGTATCGCGAAAGTTGCAGCCTGGTCGGGTGCGCCGCGGGCGATACGTCCGACATGCTGATGTCGAACGCGCCGTCCACCGCATCGCATAGCATGTCTGCCGGCACGAACTCGATATAGATGGCGGTGTTGAGCGATCTGGCGTCGAGCTCTCGCCGAATGGCCTGCAGCATGGCTTGCTCTTCGCGAAGCGGATTCGACGGCACGGGATGGCCGTGATCGGGCGACCAGCATGCGTGGCCCGGCTCGGACTGGCCGAACTCATCCACGTAGACCGCATCGGCGTTGGTCTGCGCTGCAACGGTGGCCATCGCCCGGGCCAACTCCTGCCGCCACTCGGCCGCGCCCGGACACACGAACAGTTCCATATCGCCCGACCACCATCGCGGCTTGCCGTCGCGCATGATGAGTTGCCACGCGGGCAGGGCCTTGGCGGCCAGTGCGCACCGCCGATCGATCAGGTAGCCTTCAAAGTACAGGCCCAGCTTGCGACCTCGCTTGTGTACGCCGTCGGCCAACTGTCGCACCGCGTCAAGTCCGCCGAGATCATTGGCGAGGTAGTCGCCTACGCGTCCGGTTGCCTCGTGATACGCCCAGCCGGAGACATCCACCATGTCCACGTCACCAAAGGAACGCACACCTTCATCGATCAGTGCATCCGCCGTGTACGCCCGCTTTGCCGTGTTGAACAGGTAGCCTGTGCCGCCCAGCGGGTAATCGCGGCGGCAATAGAATGCGTCAGCGAGCCGCGTCTGAGGCTTGTATCCTTGCCTGGCCCATTTGCGGTAGGCGTCAAACGTCGCATGCCAGTCTCCCGCGTGCGGCACCAGCATGGTGGGGGGTAGTTGCATGCGTCCACCTGCCGGTACGCAAAGATCGTCGTATCGGACTGCAATATCCGACTTGCCCTGCTTGTGCTTGAACTCGAGCGTTTTGACAGTCAGTTCACGATCCGCGACGTACAACCCGATGCCGCCGCCCGCGTGCGAGTCAGAGAGATCCACCAGCGGCAGCGGCCACGGTCCACCGTACGATCTGGCCACGGATACATCCGCGCTGCTCAGCATCGCATCGCGAGTGCCCACCAGGTAGGCTGCATCGGCTGGGTGTGCTGCCACAGCGAGGCCGTCCAGATCGGGCAGCCGCACTGTCGCCCGCCATTCGTCGGCCGCGATGTTCTGCAACGACGCCTGCAGCCTGACGGCGTCGGTATTGCTCCAATCCAGGGTCATGGCAACCGTATGTCCATCACCTGCATCACCTGCCGCCCAGCGAAGCTCCGCCCGCTTGTCTGTGACCGAGTTGGTTAGCAGCTTCAGCGAGACAACCTTGCCGGCTTTGTCGCGAACGTCGATCAA
>JBJKSL010000251.1:0-6928 GCA_046704145.1 Phycisphaerae bacterium | reverse complement strand
TGCCGCGAAACGTCCGAGCCTCACTGCCGGCCAGAGCGAGTTGGTCTACATACGCCCGATGACTGGCGTTCCTCAAGGTGATGCGCCGTACCTGCTCGACACCTCCTACAGCCTCACCGCGGATATCACCGTGCCGGAAGGTGGGGCCGAGGGCATGATCGCGACCTCCGGCGGACGTTTCGCGGGCTGGGGCTTCTACCTGCTCAAAGGCAAGCCGGTGTTTTGCTGGAACCTGCTCGATCTCGAGTGGATCAAGTGGGAAGCCCGGGAGGCGCTCGCGCCTGGCCAGCACACTATCGAGTTCGACTTCAAATACGACGGCCTTGGCCTCGGCACGATGAAGTACAACAACTTCTCTGGCATCGGCAAGGGCGGCACCGGCACGCTGAAAGTCGACGGCAAGGTGGTCGACACGAAAAGGATGGAAAAGACCATCCCCATCATCCTGCAGTGGGACGAAAGCTTCGACATCGGCTCCGACACGATTACCGGTGTGAACGACGCGGACTACGAGCCGCCGTTCCCGCTGACCGCGAAGTTCAACAAGCTGACCATCAAGATCGACCGGCCGCAGTTGTCGCCCGAGGAGATAAAGAAGCTTGAGGAGGGCATGAAGAAAGCCGCAATGGGCATCCAATAACTTGGTCTCGGTTGTGAAGCGAACCATGATGTTGTTTAAACCGACAGGAGCACAAGGCATGAAAAGGAAAGGAATATGGCGGCTGAGTCAAGCCGCGCTGACTGGTGCCGCCGTGCTGGTTTGCACTGGACTGGTGCAAGCCGCAGATAAGCCCAACATCATACTGATCGTGTCCGACGACTTCGGCTACGGAGATGCCGGCGTTTACGGCGGCGGTCCCAACCGCGGCATGCCCACGCCCAGCCTCGACCGATTGGCGGACGAAGGCGTCACGTTCTTCACGTTCTATGCCCAGCCGAGTTGCACACCGGGCCGAGCGGCCATGCAGACCGGCCGCATTCCCAACCGCAGCGGAATGACCACCGTTGCCTTCCAGGGTCAGGGTGGCGGCTTGCCCAAGGCGGAGTGGACACTCGCATCGGTGCTCAAGCAGGGCGGCTACAGGACCTATTTCACCGGAAAATGGCACCTGGGCGAGGCTGACTATGCCCTGCCTATCGCCCACGGCTACGACGTGATGAAGTACTGCTTCCTGTACCACCTCAACGCGTACACCTACGGCGACCCCAAGTGGTTCCCGGACATGGACCCGAAGCTGCGCGAAATGTTCAACAAGGTGACCAAGGGCTCGTTGTCCGGTAAGGCAGGCGAGAAGGCTCACCAGGATTGGAAGGTCAACGGAGAGTATGTGGACACACCGGACAAGGGTGTTGTCGGCATTCCCTTCCTCGATGCCTATATCGAGAAGGCGGGGATGGAGTTTCTGGAGGACGCGGCAAAGCATCCAGACCAGCCTTTCTTCATCAGCATCAACTTCATGAAGGTCCATCAGCCGAACCTGCCGGCTCCCCCCTTCGAGCACAAGTCACTCTCAAAGACGAAGTACGCCGATTCGGTGGTGGAAGCAGACACACGCATCGGCCAGATCGTGGACAAGGTTCGCGAACTGGGCCTGGACAAAGGCAAGACCCTCGTCTTCTGGACCACGGACAACGGGGCCTGGCAGGATGTATTTCCCGACGCCGGCTACACGCCGTTCCGCGGCACCAAAGGTACGGACCGTGAAGGCGGCAATCGGGTCCCGGCAATCGCCTGGATGCCAGGCAAGATCAAAGCTGGCAGTCGAAATTATGACATCGTGGGCGGGTTGGATTTCATGGCCACTTTCGCCTCGATGGCCGGGGTGAAGCTGCCGGAGAAGGACCGCGAAGGCCAGCCCATAATCTTCGACAGCTATGACATGTCGCCCATGCTGCTCGGCACCGGCAAATGTGCCCGCAATGAGTGGTTCTACTTCACTGAAGATGAACTCTCGCCGGGCGCGGCCCGCGTCGGCCATTACAAGGCGGTGTTCAATCTGCGCGGCGACGACGGGATGCCAACGGGTGCCCTCTCGGTGGATACCAACCTCGGCTGGAAAGGTTCGGAGAAATACGTCGCAACCGTCCCGCAGATCTTCGATCTCTATCAGGATCCGCAGGAACGCTACGACATCTTCATGAACAACTTCACCGAACACACGTGGACATTGGTCACGTTTAAGCAGGCTATCGCAAAGCTGATGAAGACGTACGCTCAATATCCACCGCGAAAGCTGCAGAGTGAGGTCTACACTGGCCCGATCACGGTAACCCAATACCAGCATTTTCAGTGGGTCAGGGAACAACTCGCGAAGGAAGGTGTCAGCCTCCCCTTGCCAACGGGCAACTAGGGAGATGGCGTGTGACCGTGCAGAGGGTGGCGGCATCGAGTTCATGCGGCCGTGGACGGAGAAGGTCTACGGCGTACCGCCCGAGCAGGTCGTCGGCTAGCAGCATCAAGACGAAAATACACGAATGGCGGGATGGTGTGCCGGTGCTTATCCGGCTGCCGGAGATCAACTCATCGACGACGAGGCCGGCACAATCCGGATCTGCCTGTTTCTTCTTGGCCACTGTTGTGCGTCCGGTGTCGGTGGGTTTCGTGGCTTTCCGATCCCCACCTGGTTTGGGGCGGAAGCGGCGGAAGTGCTTGGCAGGGCGCGAGTTACGCCGACTCTTGCGCATGGCGAGTTTGGGTTCGTCTTTGCAGAAAGCTGTTAGCTGTCAGCTCTCAGCTGTTTGCCAGAAGAGGCGTCCGGGGTCGTATTGGCGTTTCAAAGAGCGGTCGGCAATGGGAGAACATGCGCGGGGTTCCGGGGCGGAAGAGAATGTAGAATGTTGAATGCAGAATGCAGAATTGAAGACAGAAGAACGGGGCGAGAAGGTGGGAAGGTGGGCCGATGCTCCTTTCATGCCGCCCATGATTTCCGGCAAGCCATAAGGTTGGCCGAGATGATCGTGCAGCGGAGTGAACATCAGATGCACGTGGTCGGGCATCACTGGCCGTGCATGTGCAGTATTCGTCCCGTGGTCATGAAGACGCTGCTTAATGACGATGTCGCGAACCGATTCAGGCAGAACCCATCTTTGGCAGGTGCAGAAGGTGACGAACGGGGGGACGGCTCTCAGCCTGAATATGCGGCAGGTTACGGCGGTATCTGCCAAGTGAAGGTTTGGGCCTCAGGTGGGCTTTGTGGCACAGCCGCCCCCCGGCTGTGTCTTTGCAGTTCCCCGAGCCGCGGAACCGTTCAGTGGTGACTGGGTTGGCAAGGCCGCCTCCACACTCCGCGCGTCGAGTTCACGCTCGCGGATGAATCCTGCGGGGTTCATATAAATCCAATTCTGGAGCAAGAAGGCGAATTTGTCTAATCGAACAAATGTAGCACAGCGGCCCTCCGCTGGTTCTTCAAAACCTTGCCAGCCGGGGGCGGCTGGGCTGCAAACCTGCGGGGGGTGAGCCCACTTGTCAGATTTGGCGTTTCGGGGGAAGATGGCATGTGCGGGGCGCGGGACCCGGGGCGGGATGTACGTGTATTTGGCGTCCTAGGAGAGAGGGTCAGGCACCTTTTTGCCGGGTGTCTCTGGTATCAAGCCATTGTCACGTGCGAGCCGTGGTCGTGTTCCGTAGCCAAAGCAGCGCTGAGGCAAAAAGGAGCCAGACCCTGGGGCGCAGCAGGGATGCGGGATTTCATGGAGGAGCAAATCCGTGGATTATTTTCTGATCAACGGCGGTAAGAGGCTTCGCGGGACGGTGGAGATCAGCGGGGCGAAGAATGCTGCGCTGCCGATCATGGCGGCGGCGATTCTTTGCGAGGGCGAAGTGGTGCTGCACGGGGTGCCGGACCTGGCTGACGTGCGGACTATGGAGACGTTGCTGAACAAGCTGGGGGTGGCCACCACGCGGGAGAACGGCAGCACCGTGCGGATGAAGGTGCAGGACGAGATGAACTGCCATGCGGACTATGACCTGGTCCGCAGGATGCGGGCGAGCGTGTGCGTTATGGGCCCGTTGCTGGCCAAGCGGCACAAGTCGCAGGTGTCCATGCCGGGTGGGTGTGCGATCGGCGACCGGCCGATCAACCTGCACGTGCAGGGGCTGCAGGGGCTGGGTGCGGATGCGGATCTTGTCGGCGGCGACGTGTTCCTCAAGGCCAAGCGGCTGCGAGGGGCGGAGCTGTTCCTGGGTGGGGCGTTCGGCTCGACGGTGACGGGGACGGCCAACGTGCTGATGGCGGCGACGCTAGCCGAGGGCACGACGGTCATCGAGGCGGCGGCCTGCGAGCCGGAGGTGGTCGATCTGGCCAACTTCCTGAACGCCTGCGGGGCTCAGATCACGGGGCACGGCTCGCCGCGGATCACTATTGAGGGCGTCAAGGAGCTGCGGGGGTGCGAGTATACGATCATCCCCGACCGCATCGAGGCAGGGACATTCATCATCGCCGGGGCCATCACCAACGGCGAGCTGCGGATACGTAACTGTCGACTGGAGCACCTGTTAGCGGTCGTCGACCGGCTGCGGCAGGTGGGGGTGAACATCGAGCGGGAAGACGGCGAAGTGGTGGTGTCCAGTTCGCGACGGCTGGAGCCCATCGAGGTGACCAGCCAGCCTTATCCGGGTTTCCCGACCGACCTGCAGGCCCAGATGATGGCCTTGCTGGCTCTGGCGGACGGCAACAGCATTATCACGGAGAAGATTTATCCGGACCGGTTCATGCACGTGGCGGAGCTTAGCCGGCTGGGGGCCAAGCTGCGGAAGGAGGGGCCGACGGTCATCGTGGAAGGGGTCAAGCGGCTGATCGGGGCACCGGTGATGGCTTCGGACCTGCGGGCGTCGGCGGCACTGGTGCTGGCGGGGCTGGTGGCCAAGGGCGAGACGCGGATCAACCGCGTGTATCACATCGACCGCGGCTATGAGCGGATCGAGCGTCGGCTGCGGGCGTTGGGGGCGGAGATCGAGCGGCAGAGCGATGCGGAGGAATGAGGGGGAAGGGAATCTGCAAATTGGAGTTCGGAATCCAGGGAATTGAGATCTTAAATCTGGATTCTAGATTCGCTTCAACCAAGGGATTGACAGGAAACTCAGGGCCGGTAAATTGTTATATAGTCCTCTGCCGGTTCGCCAGGGTCTGCGGGAGTGGGGTCTGGTGAAAAGCATCCCGGAATGGCGCGTCCGGCCCGCTGGCGAGGGTCGTTCCGCCTAGAGTTCACGGAATCCGAGTCTATAAAGGAGCTTGATGTGGTAACTGCAGAGAGTGGCTGCCGCTACCGGTCGTTTTGTTTCACGGCGACAGCAGTGCTGATCAGTGTCGCCTTGTCAGGCACCACTGGCTGCGGCCGTCCGCATGAGACGGGCTACGCCGACCAGAGCAAGACGCAGCTTCAGTTCTTCTCCCCGCCGGGAGCGACGGTGACGGTTCGGGCGTGTCCGGCGGCGCGGAGCCACGAGATCGGCACCTACGAGCCGTTCAACAATCGGCTGGAGCTGAGCCCGGAAGAGTATGCGGTGTTCAACCTGGCTCCGGGCAAGTACGAGTTCAAGTATGTCTCGGCTGAGGGGCTGCCGTCGGTGAGCGTGTACGGCGAGCTGGAGATCAAGTGCCCGACCAGCAAGACGGCGCAGATGTTCCAGCGACGGGCCTTCGTGCCTATTTCGCTGCCTTCGGCGTACTATCGCCGCATCACTCCGCAGGGTGACGAGATCTTCCCCTTCCGCAACGAGGCTTTGCGGACGGCCATCGACGAGCAGGACTTGCAGCAGTTGGAGCAGGGCGACGTGGTCGAGAAGGTCTTCGTGGTGGCTGACCTGGAGGAGGCTAAGGAAGAGCTGGGCGAGGCCCAGGTGGATCTGGCTGTGGCGGAACGTAAGCTGCAGTATGACGAGGCCCGCTTCCGTGAGGCCTTCTATGATTTCAAGCTGGATGTCACCGATCCTGTGGCCAACTTCTGGGGCACGGACAGAAAGTTCATCAAGTGGGAGGCCAAGCGGCAAGAGGAGCAGCAGCGGATCTCGGCGATCGAGGCCAAGATCGATCGGCTGAACGCGTTGCTGCGAGGGGATCAGGTGCTGGTCCGCAAGGGCATGCTGGTGGTCGCCACCCAGGCAATCGTGGAGACGCATGAGGACCCAGTCAAGGCCTCGAA
The DNA here is from genome assembly GCA_046704145.1 of Phycisphaerae bacterium. GTDB lineage: Bacteria > Planctomycetota > Phycisphaerae > UBA1845 > PWPN01 > JACQVT01. The sequence goes on along the minus strand of JBJKSL010000251.1, from coordinate 787 downwards.
CCGCATTGGCGATGTGATGGTGGTCATGAGGCTGGGTGGCCGGCACATGCACTGGGGCGATCCCCGAAGCGAACTGGCTTCGAATCAGCAATAGAAAAGCAACAAACCACAGATGAATGCGGATGCACGCAGATGTGGTCCGCATGTCCGGAATGGGAATCCAGAGTCGAGGCGATCGAAAGGGCGACTGACGCTGTGTTCGGCCAGCGAGTGGGCGACACGGCGTTCACGGAGGCGACGTGATGCTGCTTGGAAAGGGACTGCGAGGTTTTGTCGGGATGGCGATGGGTGTGGCGTTTATCCTGCCCGCGATCGGCTGCAGCAGACATAAGAGCCCGTTGGCGGACCGCTGTGCGGAGCTGCCGGCCAACGTTGAGTTACCGCAGGGTTTCTACCCGCTCAAAGGGCATACCGATCTTGCGGACGCCGAGCAGTCATACAACGGCTGGCCGCGATACATTGTCAGCTCGCGCGACAACATGGTGATGTGCTACGTGCCGACCCAGCGGTTCATGATGGGCGGTGGTATCCAGTTGAACAACGTGCCGGCGCGGACGGTGGTGGTCAACCACTTCTACATCGATCTGACTGAGGTCAGCAACGGGCAGTTCCACAAGTTCGCAAAGACTGCGAAACGCCACGGAGTGAAGGCTGCCAAGGTCGACAATTACCGTGACTATTACGTGCGGGGGCTGAACGACTGCGATCCGGTGCGGAACGTCTCGTGGTGCCAGGCGGCGGCGTATGCCGAGTGGACGCACAAGTACCTGCCGACGGAGGCCCAGTG
>JBJKSL010000250.1:0-7178 GCA_046704145.1 Phycisphaerae bacterium | reverse complement strand
GATCGTGCGAGCGCGTTCTACACGCCGGGCGACTGGATCAACGATCATCGGCCGAGCGAGATGGAGATTGCTCGTTGTCCGCGTGACGGCACGTGTCGATTTGCGTTCACTCTGACTGCGCCGCGTGCTCCGGGCACGTACACGGAGACCTGGCGGCTGCTGGAAGAGAACGCCGCCTGGTTCGGGCCGACGGACGTGCAGTTTCAGATCACGGTTACGCCCGCCGCTGCCCCCGGCGATTACGACGGCGACGAGGACGTCGATCAGGAGGATTTTGGAGCGTTTCAGGCCTGTTTGACGACGATAGGCGTCGTCGCGCCTTCGAACTGCCTACCGGGTGACATGAACTACGACAACTGCGTGGACTCACGCGATGCGGACCTGTTCTTCAACTGCATGACCGCCCCCGGCGTGACGGCCAATCCGAATTGTGCGGAGCAGTAGCGTTGGCGTGTTCATCGAAGTATTGCCGTTTGCCAGAGCCCTTTTTTCTATTGCCACAGACCCTAATCGCAGCCCAGGACCTCGTCCATTTGGGCGGCGATGTCGGGGCAGCGCATGAAGGTTTCGCCGATCAGCAGGGCGTTTGCGCCGGCGGCGATGAGGCGGTCCACGTCGACGCGGGTTTTGATGCCGCTCTCGGAGACCAGGATGGTGCCGGGGGTGACCGTGTCGGCCAATTGCTCGGTGGTGGACAGGTCGGTCTTCTGGATCTTGAGATTGCGGTTGTTGATGCCCAGCAGGCTGCGGCGGTCGTTGGGGAAGCCGATGGTGTCCTGCAGGGCGGCTAGCGTTTCGGCCTCGTGTACTTCGATGAGGCTGGTCATGCCCAGTTCGCAGGAAAGGTCCAGCATCTCTGCCAGCAGTGCAGGCGGCAGTACTTCGCCAATGAGCAGCACGCAATCCGCGCCGGCAGCGCGCGATTCGTAGATCTGGTACGGCTCGACCATGAAATCCTTACGCAGCACGGGCATGGGCACGGCGGCTTTGACCTGCTCGACGTATTCGAGGCGGCCGTCGAAGTAGGGCCCGTCGGTGAGCACGCTCAGGCAGGTGGCGCGTTTGTCACGGTAGATGCGGGCGATGGCTGCGGGGTCGAAGTCGGGGCGGATCAGGCCGGCCGAGGGGCTGCGGCGCTTGATCTCGGCGATGACGTGTATGCCGTAAGGGGCAGGCGTCCGCAGGGCGGCGTGGAAGTCGCGCGGCGGGGCGGCGTCGCGAGCGGCAGTCTGCACATCCGCGAGTGGGCGGCGTACCTTGGACTGTGCCACCTCCTGACGCTTGGCGTGTACGATCTCATCCAATATATTGCCCAAGACGCATCCTCCAGAGGAAACCCAACGGTTTGGCTGCGTAATTGTAATTCACCATCGGCCGGGATGCGATTCGCGGGGCCTGCATGCCACCAATCGAACAAGCCAAACTGCTGGACGCGGTCAACACGGGGTTGATGGTGGCCGGCGGCGTTGTGTTGTTGGTGGCGGTGGCCTACTGGATTCGCCGAGGCGGACGCGATCCGCTTCGCGGGTCACCGTTGCGACCGAACGGCCTGTCGGCGGGTTGGCTGTGGCTGGCGGCCATGGGATATCTGCTGTCGGGGCTGATCGCGGCGGCCATCGCCTCGGTCTATCACGGTCCGCCGGCCGGCGAGAAGTCGGTGGAACTCTGGCGTGCCATCCTTACCAGCAACCTGATGGAGATCATCGTAGGGGCGACCATGCTGGCCATCGCGGCCCGGATGTTCACTGCCGGCTTGGTCGGCTTTGGGCTGGGGCGCCGGCCGCTTCGTCGGGATTTACGCGATGCGTTGGCGGGTTGGCTGGTTTCCGTCTGTCTGTGCACGCTGGTGGTCTACGTGGCCGAGCGGATCATTTTCTGGGTGGCACCGCATGTGAAACTGCCCACTCACGACGTCTTCAGTGCTCTCAACAAGGCCTCCACGCCCGCGTTCATTCGGGTCGTGGCCGTGGTCGGCGCGGTCATCTTCGCCCCCATTGGCGAGGAGTGCTTCTTCCGCGGCATCCTGCAAACCGGCTTGCACCGCATCGTGCGGCCGAAGCAGGGCAGTTTGCGTCATCGCTGGGTCGCCATCGGACTGACCGCACTGGTTTTCGGCCTGATGCACACGCAGACGCCGCAGTATGTGCCGGCCCTGGTGTTGTTCGGGGCCATCCTCGGGTTCCTTTATGAGCGCACCGGCTCGCTGCTGGTGCCTATGTTGGTGCACATGCTGTTCAACGGTAAAACCTTGCTGTGGTACTACTTGGGCGGGGCGGGCTAGCTGCCAAGGACGGCTAGCTCCGGATACCGATGTCCGGAATCGACACACTTGTGGCCTGGGGCAGGCTGCTCGTGCGGTCCGATACTGTTTGATTTGCCCCAACACGCGGTGGAATGCCTCACAAAGGGCATGTGCTGGTGGTGTCATCGGCGGCTCGTATGACCGGAAACAGGACACGGGACTGGCCAAAGAGGGGGTGAAATGCTCCTTGGCTGGGGTTCTGCCCTTGACAACTCAACCTGCTGTCCATAAAGAAGATGCTTCTGTCGGCTGGCCTGCGAATTGCATAAGGCTCTCCGGAGAAGGGGGCGGCCCCTCGGGATTCCGTCTGTGTTGAATTGCGACGTTGAATTGCGACGCTACACGCAAAGATGAACTGCTCTAAGTATGCGTGACTACTTCCGCAATATTTATCTGACCGTAAAGACCATCCTGATCGGGATGCGCATCACCCTGACGTACTGCTTTGCCAGGACGATCACGGTGCAGTATCCCGACATGGCCCCCACCATTCAGCCGCGGTTTCGCGGGTTCCACCGCTATCACATTGAAAAGTGCATTGCGTGCGACCTGTGTGCCAAGGCCTGTCCGGTGGACTGCATCTACATCGAGAAGACCGGCCCCCGCAAGATCGACAAGGAAGCCGGGGTGGCCATGGGCGGGGCGATCCTGCGGTATGCGATCGACTATTCCAAGTGCATGTTCTGCGGTCTGTGCACCAGCCCCTGTCCGACTGAGTGTATTCAGATGGGCGACAACCACGATCTGTCCGGCTACGACCGGGCGAGCATGATCGTGGAGTTCACCGAACTGGCCAAGCAGGGGTTGCAGACGCCGCTGCCGATCTGGATGCAGAAGCGAACTCTGCCGGCCTGGGCTCAGCAGCGTAAGCAGGAATGGCTCCAGCGATCGCAGCCGGTCCGGGAGAACATGCTGCTGGCTATGACCGAGCGGAAGCCCGCCCCGAAGCCGGCGGCGGACAAGCCGGTGGAGAAGGCGGCGGTGGCGGACAAGGCGGCGGTGATTCCAGAGAAGCCGGCCGCGTCGGTGGCAGAGAAGGCCAAGTCGGAATAACTGGTTTCGGAGCCGGCGTCGGTGAAGCCGGTGCGTTGGTTTGTTGAAGACTTCCCGTTCTGGACGAAAGAGCGGCAATGAGTGAAGCGGTTTCCAATATGATTCTCGCTGAAGGCGGCGTCAACCTGGTTCAAGGCATGGTGGTGTTCCTCATCGCCGGCTTGGCCATGGTGTTGGGCGCGCTGGTGACGGGATGGTTCCTGCGGCCGAACCTGCCGCATCCGGACAAGCAGGAAGCCTATGAGTGCGGCGAGCCGACCATCGGCCCCAGTTGGGTGCAGTTCGATCTGCGGTTCTACGTGGTCGCGCTGGTGTTCCTGGTCTTCGATGTTGAGGTTGCACTGTTCTATCCGTGGGCCGTCGTATTTGGGGCGGGCTCCAAGGCGGTCAAGGCGGCTGCGACCTGGGACATGCTGTTCTTCTTCGGCGTGATCGTACTCGGGTTCTGCTACCTGTGGCGGTTTGGATACCTGGATTGGGTGTGGGCGAGCACCGGCGGCCGTGAGAAACCGGTTGCTGCCAAGCGTTCCGTCGGGGCACCGATCCCGCCGCCCGAGCCGAAGCGAGAGAAGCCGGTCGTGCAGGAGACGGCGAACGTGTGAAAGTGCGAAAGTGCGAAAGTGGGAAAGTGCGAAAGTGGGAATCCGGGACAGTGCGAAGCCGCAAGCGGCTTTGCTGGCTGATAGCTAATAGCTGAAAGCTGATCGCTCTCTTATGAGTTGGATCCAAAACAAGTTTGAAGATGGTCTGGTCGTAACCTCGCTGGACTGGGCGCTTAACTGGGCGCGGCTGAACAGCGTGTGGCCGATGACCTTTGGTTTGGCGTGTTGTGCGATCGAGATGATGGCTACCGGCATGTCGCGGTTCGACCTGGACCGCTTCGGCATGGGGGCCTTCCGTCCGACGCCGCGGCAGAGCGACCTGATGATCGTGGCCGGCACGGTGACCTACAAGATGGCCTCGCGCGTCAAGCGTCTGTACAACCAGATGGCCGACCCCAAGTACGTGATTGCGATGGGGGCGTGCACCATCGGTGGCGGGCCCTACTTCAAGTACGGTTACAACGTGGTGAAGGGCGTGGACCTCATCGTGCCGGTGGACGTGTACGTGCCCGGATGTCCGCCGCGACCGGAAGCCCTGCTGGAAGGGCTGATGCGGCTGCAGGACAAGATCAAGGGCGAAACGATTGCGAAGGAGAAGAAAGCTGTTAGCTGTTAGCTCTGAGCTATTAGCCAGAGTAAAAAAGAGGCATCTACGGTCTTCCTGGCTAACAGCTAATAGCTAACAGCTTAGAGCTATTTGCAATGCTTACTCCTGAAGAAATCACTGGACTGCTCAAGGCGACGTTCGGCGAGGCCGTTCGGGACGCGAAGATGGACTCCAACCATCCGTGGATCCTGGTGGCGGCTGAGAAATGGCACGAAATCGCCCTGTTTTTGCGTGATGACTCGCGGCTGCACTGCAATCTGCTGCGGTGCGTCAGCGGCGTCGATCGGCTTGCGGATAATGAGCTCGAGGTGGTCTACGACCTGCTCAGCATACGGCCGTGCGTCGAGTCGGCCGAGCCCTGGGTTGGTGGCAATGCGATCGCCATGAAGGTGCGCGTTCCGCGCGAGGGCGGCCACGTGGCGACGGTTGCGGACGTCTGGCCCGCTGCCGACTGGCACGAGCGAGAGGTCTACGACCTGCTGGGCGTGACTTTCGACAACCACCCCGACCATCGCCGGATTCTGTGCCCGGACGATTGGGTCGGCCATCCGCTGCGAAAGGATTACGAGTACCCGACCGAGTATCACGGGATACCGGCGTCGACGGAGTTCGGGCAAAAGAGCCCGGTGCATTGAGAGGAGCTATTGGCTGTTAGCTCTCAGCTATTAGCCAGAGAAGAAAAGAGGAAGCGTTTTCTGGCTAATAGCCAACAGCTAATAGCTAACAGCTTTAGACACTATGTCCGACACTGTACTGACATCACAGCCCGACGTGCTGGTCGACTGGCGTCGCGAGGACGCGGCCGACATGAACACGGAGGAAATGCTGATCAACATGGGGCCGCAGCACCCCAGTACGCACGGCGTGCTCCGCGTGGTGTTGCGCACCGACGGCGAACTGGTGCTCGAGGCCATCCCGCACCTGGGCTACCTGCACCGCTGTGCGGAGAAGATCGGCGAGAACGTTCAGCCTCTGCAGTACATCCCCGTGACCGACCGGATGGACTACCTGTCGGCGATGAACAACAACCATGCGTTCAGCCTGGCCATCGAAAAGCTCACCGGCCTCCAGGTGCCGGAGCGGGCCAGCTACATCCGCGTCATCATGGCGGAGATGAACCGCATTGCCTCGCACCTGGTGGCGTTCGGCACGTTCGGCCTGGACATGGGCTCGTTCACCGCGGTGCTTTATGCCTTCCGCGAGCGTGAGTACATCCTCGATTTGTTTGAGGCCGCCTGCGGGGCGCGGCTGACGTACAGCTACGTTACGCCCGGCGGAGTCAGAGAGGACCTGCCCGAGCGTTTCATCGAGAAACTCGCTGAGTTCCTCGACTATTTCGAGCCGAAGATCGAAGAATACAATAACCTCATCAGCTACAACCATATTTTCGTGAAGCGCACCGCGAATGTGGGCGTGGTCAGCCCGGAAGATGCAATCGCCTGGGGCTTGACCGGGCCGTGCCTGCGCGGCAGCGGCATCAAGTGGGACATGCGAAAGAGCATGCCCTACGAGTTGTACGATCGCTTTGAGTTTGACGTGCCCATCGGCGTCGACGGCGGCTCGGACGGTGTGCCGCACGGCGTGGTAGTGGGCGATAGCTGGAGCCGTTACTGGGTTCGCATGGAAGAGATGAAGCAGTCCGTGCGGATTCTTCGGCAATGCATCGAGCAGATGCCTCGCGAGGGCGAGTACACGGCCAAGGTGCCCAAGGTGCTCAAGCTGCCGGCGGACGAGGCGTACGTGGAGGCCGAGAATCCTCGCGGCCAACTGGGCTTCCTGGTGGTCGGCGACGGCTCGGCGATTCCGTACCGGGTCAAGGCGCGTGGGCCATGCTTCTGTAACCTGTCGATTACTACGCACGTGTGCAAAGTGGTGCTCATTGCGGATATTCCCGCGATCGTGGGCAGCATCGATATCGTGCTGGGCGAAGTGGACCGGTGAAGGAAAGCTGTTAGCTATTAGCTAGCAGATGTTAGCCGGACAAAGAAGAAAGAAGATGGTTCAGACCCATTGTGTGCGACGGGTGAGTCTGATGTGTGATGGGCTTCTAGCCCGTCAATGACCGGCTGGAAGCCGGCCCCACAGTGATGAAGAATGACCGGCAAGATGCCGGTCCCACAGTGAAGAAGGACGACCGGCAAGATACCGGTCCCACAATGAACGAGGTTTGAGAATTCGAATGGGCGAATTCACCGCTCAAAATGCAATCGAGCCGCGATGGGATGCGGCGCTCAAGCCGGTGGCCATTCGGCGATTCGTGATGATCGCTGTCGCGCTGGCCGTGCTGAGCGGCGTCGGTTACTTCGCCATCCGGGCTGCCGGTTATGGCGAGAACCCGCTGGCATTCCTGGTTGCGGTGGTTGGGCCGGCGGCGTCGGCTGTTTCATCGCTGCTGGTGGCGATGATCATTGCCGCGCACGGCATCATCGGCAAGGTGATCGGCAAGCTGGCCTTCCCCATCTTCCTTGGGGGCGTGGTTGGCATGATCGTCTTCGCCTGGGCGTTCGCGCTCGTTTTCCAGTGCGTGGACGGCATCGCCGCTCATCAGACCGTAGCAGAGCGGGCGGTCAGCACGCACTTTGGCGCCCAACTCAACACGGGCGAAATCCTCCGG